>JACCSF010000049.1 GCA_013813135.1 Thermoleophilaceae bacterium
CGCGCGACGGCGTAGGCGGGCACGGCGAGCGGCGAGCGCATGTAGTCGCGCCGGACGCGCGGCACCGACCAGCCGCGCCGCAGCCCGGGTGCCAGCTCGCCCAGCCGGTCGAGGCTCTCGGTGTACATCGTCGAGACCAGCGAGCGCTCGGCCAGCCCGCGCTGCGCGAGCCCCTCCGCGACCTCCCGTTCATAGCCGGGCAGCTTCATGTCGACGTCCAGCTCGACGTCCGCGTAGGCCGCTCCCGCGAAGTGGTCGAGCCCCTCCTCCAGCGTCAGGCACTCGCGCGATCCGGCGTCCTCGTAGTCGTGGGCGAGCACGAGCCGGCCGTCGCGCGAACGCAGCACGTCGAACTCGATCATTTCGACGCCGTGCTCCAGCGCCGCCTCGAAGCTCTCGGTCGTGTTGCCGGGAGCCACGTGGTCGGCGCCCTTGTGGCCGACGCGGATCAGCCCTGGCACGCCGGGCACCAGTAGGTCGTGCGGTTGTCGTCGCCCTGGCCGCGCGCGCGAATCGGCGTGTCGCAGCGACGGCACGGTAGCCCGGCGCGGTCGTAGACCCACCTGCGGCCACGCCGGCGGCCCTCGGCCGAGTCGCGCATGAGCGGCCGGACGGCGTTCACCACGGCAAGCGCCTCACCGTTGGACAAATCGCCCAGCCGCCGCCAGGGATCGGCCCCGGCCAAAAAGCAGCCCTCCGCCTTCCACATGTTGCCGATGCCCGCGACGTTGCGCTGGTCAAGCAGCGCAGCGCCGATCCCGCGGGTCTGGTCGTCTGAGCGCAGCAGCTCGAGGAAGCGGCGCTCGTCGAAGTCCGGCGCCAGCACGTCCGGGCCGAGCGCCGCCAGGTTGCGGTCGAAGCGGGTGCGCGAGTCGGTCATCAGCTCCAGCACCGGACCGTCGAACTCCACCACCTCGTGCTGCGCGGTGCGGATCACCAGCCACGCGCGCCAGGGCGAGCGGCGCCAGCGCTCCCCGCGCCGGTAGACGCCCCACTGGCCGGTCATGCGCAGGTGCGAATGCAACGTCAGATCGCCCTCGAAGCGGATGAACAGGTGCTTGCCGCGCGCGTCGACGGAGCGCACGGCGCGCCCACCCAGGCGCTCGGGCCACCGATCCATGGCGTGGCGTGGCTGCGGCGTCTCGATCTCGACGATCGGGTTGCCGACCAGGGCGGCGCTCACGCGGCGCGCCGCGGACAGGATCGTGTCGCCCTCGGGCACAGCCTCAAGCGTACGGAGCGGGGGCCCGCTACCGTCGCGGCGGTGAAGCTCGCCACCTGGAATGTCAACTCGCTCAAGGTGCGCATGCCGCGCGTCCTCGAGTTCCTCGAGCTGCACGAGCCCGACCTGCTTTTCATGCAGGAGACGAAGTGCGAGCCGGATGCCTTTCCGGTGCTCGAGTTCGAGGCGGCCGGCTACCAGGTGGTGCACCACAGCGGGGGCCGCTGGGCGGGCGTGGCGCTCGCGGCTCGAAGCGAGCTCGGCGACGTCTGCGCCGGCCTGTCCGGCGAGCCCTCGAGCGACGAGGCGCGCTGGCTGGAGGCCACGGTATACGGCGTGCGTGCGGTGTCGGTATACGTGCCCAACGGGCGCGCCCCGGACACGCCGACCTACTACGACAAGCTGCGCTTCCTCGACGCGATGGCTGAGCGAATCGAGCGGCTGTCGAACGATCCGCTCGTCGTCGCGGGCGACTTCAACGTGTGCCCGGCCGACCTGGACGTGTACGACCCGGCCGCGTTCGCCGGCGACACCCACGTGACCGAGCCGGAGCGCGAGCGTTTCCGCGCACTGCTCGAGGCCGGCACGGTCGACGCTTTCCGCGAGCTGCACCCCGACGAGCCCGGCTTCACCTGGTGGGACTACCGCCAGGGCCATTTCCACCGCAAGATGGGCCTGCGCATCGACGCGTTCCTGGCGTCGCCGCCGCTCGCCGAGCGGCTGGTCGAGTGCGGCATCGACCGCAACTTCCGCAAGGGCCCGAAGCCGTCAGATCACGCGCCGCTGCTGGCGGACCTGCGCGATTAGCGGTTGAGCTCGCTCATGCGCTCAGCGTCAACCGCCGCGGGCTCTGCCGGAAGCCGAGCTCCACGAGCAGCTCGCCGGTCTCCGAGCCGACCACAGGCTCGCCGTCGAAGCGCTCGATGCCGAGGCGGGGCACGCGCCCGCGTCTGACGGCCTCCGCCAGCGCCTCCAGCGCCGGTCGCAGCCAGTCTTCCTCGACGCCGCGCAGTGGCAGCAGCCCCTTGCCGCCGCGCTCGACGTATAGGACCGGCTCGGCATCGATCGTGACGAGATAGGCGCCGGGCACGCGGGCCGGCCTGCGGC
>JACCSF010000052.1 GCA_013813135.1 Thermoleophilaceae bacterium
GCTTGGGCCGCCGCGATCGCGGCCGAGGCGACCGGCACGGCCGGCTCGCTGCACCACGATTCGCTGCTGGAGGGCGGGCCCGGTTTCGGTCCCGCCCTCCTGCTGTTCCTGGTCGCCTGGCAGGTGATGATCGCCGCGATGATGCTGCCCTCGAGCCTGCCGCTCATGCGGATGTACGCAGCCGCCTCGGCGGGCGCGCCGCAGCGATCCCGTTCGATGGCGGCGTTCCTCGCCGGCTACGCGGTTGTGTGGTCGGCTTTCGGGGCATTGGCGTTCGCCGGCGACGCCGCGTTGCACACGGGCGTTCGCGAAAGCGGGTGGCTAGCGGAGCACGATTGGGCGATCGCTCCGTCCGTGCTGCTGCTGGCCGGCGCGTTCCAGTTCTCTTCGCTGAAGGACGCCTGCCTGCGCGCGTGCAGGCACCCCGCGTCGTTCCTGCAGCGCCACTACCGGCGCGGCCCGCCCGGGGGCCTGTCGCTCGGCGCGCGCCACGGCGTCTTCTGCGTGGGGTGCTGCTGGGCGCTGATGCTGGTGATGTTCGCGGCGGGAGCGGCCAGCCTGATCTGGATGGCGGCCCTGACCGCGCTGATGGTGCACGAGAAGACGCGCCCCGGCGGCGCGCGCACTGTGCCGCTGACCGGTGTGGTGCTGCTGGCGGCCGGGTCGACGCTGCTTCTGTGGGCGGCATACGCGAACGGTGCGGTGTGAGCGCCGCGCCGTTCGCCGCGCTTACACTTGACGCGCGCGGGGCGTAGCGCAACCTGGTAGCGCGCCGCCTTTGGGTGGCGGAGGTTCCCGGTTCAAATCCGGGCGCCCCGATAACGATGATGCGGCTCTCCCGCCGACGAGGCCGATCTGGAAGAGATGCGCACGGTCCGCGAAGAGATGGCCGATCTGGCGCCCGAGCGGCTCGACTGAGGTGGTCCGAGGCGAGGTCTTTCGGCTCCCCGCGCCACGCGGTGCCCGGGGGCGAGAGCAGCGAGGGGCTCGGTACGGGGTCGTTGTTCAGGCGGACGAACTCCTTGGCCTGAGCACCGTCTTGGTCGCTCCCACTTCGACACGCGCCAGAGCTGCGAGTTTCCGTCCGACCATCTCGTTCGAGCAGGGCGAGACGGGGGTCCTCGCCGAGCAGACGACCGTGGTCGACGCCCAGCGGCTCGGGGCATCGGTCGGGCGCCTCGAGGCGGGCGAGCTGGCGGCGGTGGACGCCGCGCTCGCGTTGGTCCTCCGCCTCTGACCGTCTGAGCGCCGGGTAGGCTGCCCTTCATGGCCAAGCGCTTCGGCCTGGCGGCGTTGATGGCGTTCCTCGCCCTCAACATCTGGACGGGCAGCCCGCTGCTCGCGCTCTGGATCGGCTCGCGCGTCCAGGGGGAGGAGAGCCAGGCGTCGATGGGGGCGTTCGCGGCGGTGATCGGCTGTCTGGCGCTGTTCAGCATCCTGCTCTACCAGGCGCTCAAGTACGTCCTGCACGCCTACCAGGAGACCACCGGCACGCTGCCCACCGTGCGCGCGCACGCGCCCTGGCTGCGCAGCATGCGCGGCGAGCGGCCGGAGTACGGCGAGGGCGCGAGGATCACCGGGGGCGAGCGGATCGTCGTGGTCACGGTGATTCTGGCGGCGGTCGCCTTCGAAATGTGGTTCTTCTTCTTCTCGGGCTCGCCGATCGGCGGGGACTCCGGGCGCTAGAAGCGCGTCGGCAGGCGGCCTATCCTCGCGGTGCGCCCCCGTAGCTCAGATGGAAAGAGCGGCTGCCTTCTAAGCAGCGGGTCGGTGGTTCGAGTCCACCCGGGGGCATCCCAGAAAAGCCCTGCTGCAGAGCGGTTTTCGTCCCTTCCCCGGCGCACCCTCAGCGGCCTCGAGACAGCTCGTGGAAGCGATTTGGAAGCGCTCCGACCGTGGTTCTACGCTTCCAGCCATGGCAGCCGACGGCCAGCCACGCACCTACACGGCCGCCGAGCGCGAGGAGGCATTGCGCCTCTATCTCGACATGGGACCGGCCGAAGCCGGCCGCCGACTCAGCATTCGCCCCGGCACGATCAGGCAGTGGGCGTTCAAGGCCGGCCTCACCGACAAGCGCCACGCGACCGCCCGAGCGGGCGCCGCAGCCGCCCGGCTCACCTGGGCGCAACGTAGAGCAGACGTCGCCCGCCGCGCCGGCGACGCAGCCGCCCTATTCGTCGAGGACGCGATCGCCTCGGATAAGGCGCGCGACCGGCGTGACCTGATGGCGTCGTTCAAGATGGCCGCAGAGGGCGCACAGTTGCTCTCACCAGCGGCTGGTCGACCTGCAGGAGAGCGCCGGGTCGCGTGGACGCGTCGCGGTCGGCGTCATGTCAGAGCCCGTAGAGCTGTCAGTGACGGAGCGCGCTGAGTGCGCTGAGGCGGGCGAACTCGCTGCGCAGTGGGCGGACCAGGTCGGCTACTAGGAGCCTCCGCTACTGCCGCTGCCGGTGCGAGGGATTGAGCGGGTCCGGCTGCACGCCGACCTGACGATCCTCGCCAGGCTCGCCTCCGCCCTCGGAGACCAGCTTCTCGATTTCCTGGACCTGCTCGGCTGGACTCTTTGCTTCTGCTTCCTCCATGTGGTCCAGCCTATAGCCCGTTTCGCTAGTGGTTTCGCTAGAGCCTCCTAGCGCTGGCGTCCGATCCGGGAGTCACCTTGATCGCATGACCGATTCGAGCGTGGAGGCGACCGACGTGGAGGACACCGCACAGCAGACGGCCGAGAGGCTGACGACCGACGTCGAGCTGCTGGTATTGCTCGACGAATCACACGGCCACGGCGGGCATTGGGACTCCGTCAACTCCCGCACCCTCAAGGCGAAGTGTGCGGCGAAGCAGCTCGGCCGGCAGCTCGGCGGGCGCTCTGTGCGCACCCTCGGGCATCACGCCGAGTTGACCGTGACAGCGGCCGAGTCGGAGGAGATCGAGGACGGGGATCTGGTGGTTGTGCCGTTCGCGGAGTCGGCGATCGCCACCGGGGTCGGCGATGTCGCCCTGCGGGTGGTTGCTCGCAGCCGGCCCTACGAGGCCGGCGGCGACGTGCCGCTCGACGGAATACCGCTGGGCGACGGCGTTTATGTCCTTCGGCACCCAGCCGTCCCCGGGGGTGGAGGTCCACCCGCGCGGGAGCTACGTGACGCTCAAGGTGGTGGCGGGGACCGTCAACGCCGACGACGTCGAGGAGGACTTCCGCGGCGAGCTGCGGGTGAAGCCAGGGTGCGAGCGGTGGATCCCCGCGCGGTTTCGGCCCGAGAACGCGGACGCCTACCTCGGAACTGCGAAGGCGCTCGGGTTCGACCCTCAGGCCGCGAAGGCCGGCAAGGCCCCCGCGGTCGCGAGCTGACGCGACTGGACGCATAGCCCCGTAGCGCGTACCCCCGGCCGTCGGCTAGGGTCGCGTCGTGGGCATCCGGGAGTGGCTGAGGCAGCACGCGAGCCTCAGCTGGTGGAGGTGGCGTCGATCGAGTTCGACGAGTGCGGCGAGCTTGTCGCGGCGGTAGGCGAGGCTTCCTACCAGGAGGCGCTACGCCACCTTTGCGGATCGGATCGGTGGGAGGACGTTCGCTGCGACGTCACGCGCATCGCGTCGATAAACGTCTGGCTGCGCAAGGACGAGGGAACGGGTCACGGCGACACGACCCTCAACGCCGAGCAGGTTGTCGACCAGGTCACCAGGTCAGCTCGGTGGGCGTTGCGAGTGGCGCGGTACCTCGTGGACGCTCGGCTCCGCTCGTTCGAGCCCATCGAGTTCGCGGACGACGGCTCGATTGCGTCGGTGGAGACGCGCGCCCTTCCATATATGTTCAGCTTTCCCCCCGAGCAAGTCAGCAAGGCGACACGGGAGCGGCTGCAAGAGCGCTTCGGGATCGAGCCCGCCTAGGAATGCGATGGTCAGCCCCGGGATGACGAATACGTGCGCTGCGTACGCCCACAGCGAAGGCTGTCTCGAGCCGGAAGCCGCACACGATTGATGAAGGGACGTCTCAGGGGAACAGTCGCGAGGGGTTGCCACCGTGGCTAGGCGCGCATCGGAGAGCGAACAGACCGGGACGGCTGGCATCAGCGAGGTGATGGGGGAGTTCGAGCGGCTCGGCTGGGGCCCGGTCGAAAACCCCCGACACGATCTCGGGATCGACCTGTTCTTGCAGGTCCGGGATGAGCGGCGATACGACCTCGGGCTGATCGTCGGCACGCAGGTAAAGTCCGGCCCGAGCTACTTCGAAGAGCCCGTGCACGAAGTGGGCCAGTTGATCGGCTGGTGGTTTCGAGACCACGACCGGGAACACGTCGACTCTTGGCTCAGCCACAGCTTGCCGGTG
>JACCSF010000095.1 GCA_013813135.1 Thermoleophilaceae bacterium
CGCAGAGCTCGCGGGTCGCGAGCTCTGCGAACGCCTCAACCGTGCGCCGGTTGTCGCGGTCGACCTGACCGCGCATCAGCCGTGCGAAGACGGCTCCGATCGGGCCCATCGCCGGCCGGCCGCGCAGCGTCATCGTCACCCGGCTGGCGTCCCCTTCCGGGGCCACCTCCATCACAACCTCGAAGTGGCTGCTGAGCGGGATGTCGCCGCTCGTATGCACCTGGCGCAGCGGCGGCTCGTGCTCGACGACGCGCCAATGTGTGTTCGCCTTCCAGGGTCCGACGGCGGACGCGGTGACCTGGAGCATCGCCGCTTAGGCCGATTCGGCGGCGTGCTCGCCCGTGTCCTCGTCGGGCGCCGCCTCGGTCACAAGGGTGGGCTTGAGGCCCTTCTCGATCGTCTCCTTGGTGACCACGCACTTCTTCACGTCACGGCGGGAGGGCAGCTCGAACTGCACGTCGAGCAGCGTCTCCTCGAGGATCGAGCGCAGCCCGCGCGCGCCGGTCTCGCGGTCGAGAGCGCGGTCTGCGATCGCCTGCAGCGAGTCGTCGGCGAAGACGAGGTCGATGCCGTCGAACTGGAAGAAGCGCTGGAACTGCTTTACGAGCGCGTTGCGCGGCTCCGTGAGGATCGTGACGAGGTCGTCGCGCGTGAGCTGATGGATCACCGAGGCGACCGGCAGGCGCCCGATGAACTCCGGGATCAGTCCGTACTCGACCAGGTCCTCAGGGAGCACCTGCTCGAACAGCTGCCCGGTGTCCTTGTTGTGCTTGGAGGAGACCGAGGCGCCGAAGCCGACGCCCTTGTGGCCGATCCTGCGCTCGACCACCCGATCGAGGTCCGCGAACGCGCCGCCGCAGATGAACAGGATGTTCGTGGTGTCGATCGTGAGGAACTCTTGGTGCGGGTGCTTGCGCCCGCCCTGCGGCGGCACCGAAGCGACGGTGCCCTCGAGGATCTTCAGGAGCGCCTGCTGCACGCCTTCGCCCGACACGTCGCGCGTGATCGACGGGTTGTCCGCCTTGCGCGCGATCTTGTCGACCTCGTCGATGTAGATGATCCCGGTCTCGGCCTTCTTCACATCGAAGTCGGCGGCCTGGATCAGCTTCAGCAGGATGTTCTCGACGTCCTCTCCTACGTAGCCGGCCTCGGTGAGCGCCGTGGCGTCCGCGATGGCGAACGGGACGTTGAGGATCTTGGCGAGCGTCTGCGCCAGCAGCGTCTTGCCGCAGCCGGTCGGGCCGAGCAGCAGGATGTTCGATTTCTGCAGCTCGAGGTCGTTCTCGCCTTCGGACTGCATCATCTGCACGCGCTTGTAGTGGTTGTAGACCGCTACCGAGAGGGTGCGCTTGGCGGGCTCCTGACCGACCACGTACTCCTGCAGGACGGAGTTGATCTCCATCGGCTTCGGCAGGTTCGCGAGGTCGAACGTGGGAGCGCCGGTCAGCTCCTCATCGATGATCTCGTTGCAGAGATCGATGCACTCATCGCAGATATAGACGCCGGGACCGGCGATCAACTTCTTAACCTGGCGCTGCGACTTGCCGCAGAAGCTGCACAGGAGCTGCTCGTTTGAGTCTGTCGGTCGGGCCACGCTGTCAGAGCTCGCTCGGTCGGACGAGGGTACCGCAGAAATACGCCCCCGAGGACCCGGTCCCTTCCCCGCGACCAGGAAACCTGTCCAGTCGGGGGCCCGCGCGCACGCGGCCGAGCCGCGTGCTTGCGGCTAGTGCTTGGAGATGACGCGGTCGATGAGGTGGTACTCCCGGGCCTCGTCCGCGCTCATGAAGTAGTCGCGCTCGGTGTCCCGCGCGACCTTCTCGATGTCCTGGCCGGTGTGCTTGGCGAGGATCTCGTCGAGGCGCCTGCGCACGTCGATGATCTCCTTGGCGTGGATCTCGATATCCGTGGCCTGGCCCTGGAAGGCGGAGCTGACCTGGTGGATCAGGATCTTCGCGTTGGGGAGGGCCATACGCTTGCCCTCCGCGCCGCCGGCCAGCAGCAGCGCCCCCATAGACATCGCGATCCCGACGCAGATGGTCTGGACTTCGGGCTTGATGAACTGGATCGTGTCGTAGATCGCCAGGCCGGCATAGACCGAGCCGCCCGGTGAGTTGATGTAGATCGAGATGTCCTTGTCGGGATCCTCCGACTCGAGGTGGAGGAGCTGAGCGACGATCAGGTTGGCGATTTCGTCCGTGACGGGGGTGCCGAGGAAGACGATTCGCTCGTTGAGCAGGCGCGAGTAGATGTCGAAGGCGCGCTCCCCGCGGGAGGTCTGCTCGACGACCATCGGAACGAGTGGACTCATAGGGCGGGCCAGTCTAGCGACGGCGGGTGGTCGACCCGGGATTCGAGACCGCGCACCCGGCCGAGCCGGGTGCTTGCGACTATGAGCCTGGTGTCCAGATCTGCCCGGCGCCCCGCTCTTCCTTCTCCTTCTCCGGAGTCCAGAGCTTGTCGCGCGCCGCTGCCTGCTCTACGGGGATCGGCTTGGCGCTCTCCACGAGCAGGTCCACCGCCTTGCGCATCGCGATGTCCTCGCGCAGCGCCTCGTCCGCGCCCTGGGCGCGAGCGCGCTTCATTGCGCGCTTGAGCTGCTTGTCGCTGGCGTCGGGCCCGGCCGCCTCGCGCAGCGCCTCGGCCACCTCGTCTTCGCTGACCTCGATGCCCTCGGCCTCCACGATCGCCGATAGCACCGCCTCGCGCTTGAGCGCAAGCTCGGCGTCCGGCTCTGCATCGGTGACGAGCTCCTCCTCGGTCTTGCCCGACATCTCCAGGTAGCGGCTCGGGTCGATCCCCTGCGCGGCCAGCCGGCGCGAGGTGCGGTGCCACATCTCGTGCGCCTTGGCGTGCACGAGCTCGTGCGGGACCTGGACGTCGGCGCCTGCCACCGCCGCGTCCACCGCAGCCTCGCGGAACTCGCCCTCGATCTCGCGCTCGTGCACCTCGCCGATGCGCTGCCGGAGCTCGGCGCGCAGCTCGTCGAGCGAGTCGTAGCCGCCCGCCTCGACGGCGAAGTCGTCGCTCAGCTCCGGGAGCCGCTTCTCCTTGATCTCCTTGGCCTCGACGGCGAACGAGGCGTCCTTGCCGGCAAGCGGCTCCGCCGGGTAGTCGTCGGGGAACTTGACCTCGACCTCGCGCTCGTCGCCCGCGGAGACGCCTTCGAGCTGCTCCTCGAAGCCCGGGATCAGCCGGCCCGACCCGAGTTCGACCAGGTGCCCGCGCGCCTCCCCGCCCTCGAACGGCTCGCCGTCCACGGACCCGACGAAGTCGATGACCACGAAGTCGCCGCTGCCGGCGGGGCGCTCGACCGTCTCGAGCGACGCCAGCGACTCACGCAGGCGCTCCAGCTCCGCCTGCACCTCTTTGTCGTCCACCTCAGCCTCGCGGCGCCCGACCTCGAGGCCCCTGTAGTCGCCGAGCTTGGCCGGCGGGACGACGCCCACCTCGATCGTGAATGAGAGCGGCAGGCCGCGCTCGGGCAGGTCGGACAGGTCGAGCTGGGGGTCGCCGACCGCCGCGATTCCGGCGTCCGCCACGGCCTGCTCGTACCAGCCCGGCAGCCCGCGGCGTACCGCCTCATCCATCACGGCCTCGCGGCCGACCTGCTGCAGCACCACCTCGGGCGGCACTTTGCCGCTTCGGAAGCCGGGTACGCGCATTTCGCGGCCCAGCTCGGCCGCGGCGACCTTGAGCTCGCTCTCGAGCGCCTCGCTCGGAACCTCGACCTCCACGCGCACGCGCGAGTCGCCGAGCTCGGTGGTCTTCGTTTTGACGGCGGCTGCCATAGGACGAATGACTGTACCTTGCGGATTCGTGAGAGCCCGGGACCGCGCGGCAGCCTGGATCGTCACCGGTCCGCTGGGCCACCTCTGGAGCGTGATCGCGGACGTCGCGGTGCTGATTGCGCGCTACGGCTGGGCGCGGCTCAGGGCGGCGCGACGATGACCGAAAGCGTGCCGAGCGCGAGCAGCGTCGCCACCAGCGTGAGCCCGAGCACGACCCACTTGCCCACGTCCTCGTAGCGACCGGCGCCGAGCGCACGCTCGACCTGCCTCTGACGAAGGGCGGCCGCTACGAAGATGACTGCTGCCAGCACGGCGTAGCCGGCTCCCAGCACCGCGTACGGCGGGCCCCGTCGACGAGCGAGGGCAGCACCCCGCCGACGCCGACAGCCGCGGTTGCCGCGGCGATCCCCGAACGCCACCAGGCCAGCCAGGTGCGCTCGGCGGCGAGCCGCGTGCGCCGGGTGACGTCGTCGTCAGCGGGTCCGTTCCCGCCGCCTCCGAAGCTCGCCGTGAACTGCTTCGCCATGATTGGACTGCACGCCCCGCGATCGACGCTCGCGCCGTAACGAACCGGCAATTCTCCGATTTCGCTTCCGCGACCGACCACCGAACCAGCGCCGAGCGCTTTGGCTGGTCGTTCGTGTTCTCCGGACTCCTCCCGGACGATTTTCCTGCGACCCGCGCCGTGGCGCAGGCGCCCTGGTGGCGGCAGGTCGAGGGCGCGGACTGGCGCCGCCCCCAGGGGCCCGGCTCCGCGATCGACGAGCGCATGGACCACCCTGTGGTGCACGTCTCCTGGACGGACGCCCGCGCCTACTGCGACTGGGCGGGCGTGCGGCTCCCCACCGATGTCGAGTGGGAATTCGCGGCCCGTGGCGGCTTAGCGCAGAAGCGATACCCGTGGGGGGGACGAGCTGACCCCCGGCGGCGAGCACCGCTGCAACATCTGGCAGGGGCAATTCCCCGTCCACAACACGCTCGAGGACGGCTACCTCGGGACGGCGCCGGTCGACGCGTTCCCGCCCAACGGCTTTGGCCTGCGCAACAATTCGGGCAACGTGTGGGAGTGGTGCGCCGACTGGTTCGAGCCGCCCGAGAGCCCGGAACGCGGCGAGGTGATCCGCGGTGGCTCCTACCTCTGCCACGAGTCGTACTGCAACCGCTATCGTGTGGCGGCGCGCAGCCGTAACACGCCGAGCAGCTCCACCGGCCACATGGGCTTCCGGGTCGCCGCTCGAGACCGGAACGAGGAGCCGCGCTGCTGCCGGCCGGTCTTGGGGTGAGCCCATCGACGTCTGAGGGGATGTCGGGGATCAGCTGAGCTCGCCGCCCGTCTGCGGCTCAGCGCAGGCTCGCGGGCGCCGGCAGCCGCTCCAGCCGGCGCCGGTAGGCGTCCATCGCCGGCTTGGGGAAATCGGCGTGCGTCTGGGTGCGCAGGCGCGCGACGCGTTCGCGGTGGAACGGGCTGGAGAGGCTCTCGTTGTGGCCGATCACGTTGCGGGTGCGGATTCCGTAACGGCCCTGCAGCATGCGCGTCAGGCGCAGCGAAGACGCCATCTGGCGCGGGTTGCCGAGCACCTGGCCGTCGCTGCCCCCGACGTGCTCGATCCCGATCGCCGTGTAGTTGAGGCCGACCGTGTGGCGGCACATGATGGTGGTGGGCACGAGCTGGTAGATCGTCCCGTCGCGGTCGATCACATAGTGGCTGCAGACGCCGGGCAACTCGCCCAGCTCGATGT
>JACCSF010000133.1 GCA_013813135.1 Thermoleophilaceae bacterium
CGCGCAGGCCGGCCGCGCCACCGCCCACCACCAGCACGTCGGCGTGGCGGCGCCGGTACTCGGTGCGCCACTCGCGCTCGGGCTGGCTGCGCGCGATCCGGCCGAGCCCGGCGGCGTGGCGCAGCACCTTCTCGTAGAGCGGCCAGAAGCGGCGCGGGCGGATGAATGTCTTGTAGTAGAAGCCCGGCGGCGTGAACGGACCACCGACAAGGTCCGTCGCGCGCATCACGTCGAAGTTGAGCGACGGCGACGCGTTCATGTGCTCGACCTTCATCCCCTCGCGCACCGGCTCCGTGCAGGCGCGCACGCCCGGCGCCCCGTCCACCGCCACCAGGCAGTTGGGGCACTGGCCGGCGCAGCACATCAGTCCGCGGGGGCGGTGGTACTTGAAGCTGCGCGAGAACGTGCGCCGGCCGGACGCGAACAGCGCCGAGCCGATCGTGTCGCCCTCGAGGCCGGCGACCTGCTTGCCGTCGAACGTGAAGGAGACCTCGCGCTCGCGATCGATGCGCTCGCCGTCGCTCGGGGGCAGCCGCGTCATGCGGCGCCGCCCGGCAGCTCCGTCAGCAGCACCTGGTTCGTGCGCGTGTCGCGCTCGGCGAGAAACCACTCCCCGCAACCGGAGCGGTGGAACCACCACTCGCGCTGGACCCCCGCCACGTTGTCGCGGAAGTAGTTGTAGGCGCCCAGCTCGCGGGACGACGGCGTGGCCCGCGGACGTGGGTTGACTTCGCCCCCGAAGCTGAAGTCGGTGACCTCGCGCGGGCCGCAGTTGGGACAGGTTAGAACGTAGGACACGGTACGGTCTCGACTAGCGGGCCATCTTAAACAAATTTGTCCAAGGGAGCAAATGACGGAGACCGCCAAAGAAGTCGACACTGGTCGCCTGCTCGTCAGGTGCGAGGACCGGCCCGGCATCGTCGCCGCGGTGTCGCGCTTCCTCTACCTGCACGGGGCCAACATCGCGCAGTCCGACCAGTACTCGACCGATCCCGAGAAGGGCACGTTCTTCCTCAGGATGGTCTTCCACATGCGCGGCCTCGCCCAGATGGCCGACGAGCTGCGCATGGCGTTTGAGGAGCAGGTCGGGCACCCGTTCGGCATGACCTGGAGCCTTCAGGACGCCGCCCGGCCCAAGCGTGTCGCGCTGATGGTCTCCCGCCAGGACCATTGCCTGCTCGACCTGCTCTGGCGATGGCGCCGCGGCGAGCTCGACCTCGACATCGGGCTGGTCATCTCGAACCACCCGGACCTGGCGGACGACGTCGCCCAGTTCGACGTCCCCTTCGAGCACGTGCCGGTCACCAAGGACACCAAGCGGGAGGCCGAGCAGCGTCAGCTCGAGCTGCTGCGCGTCAACTTCGACATGGTCGTGCTCGCCCGCTACATGCAGATCCTGTCGGGCGAGTTCCTCGCCCAGCTGGGAGCGCCGGCGATCAACATCCATCACTCGTTCCTGCCGGCGTTCGCCGGTGCCGGCCCGTACGAGCGGGCGAAGGAGCGCGGCGTCAAGCTGATCGGGGCGACCGCTCACTACGTCACCGAGGAGCTCGACCAGGGACCGATCGTCGAGCAGGACGTGATCCGCGTCTCGCATCGCGACGACGTGGACGCGCTGATCCGCCTGGGCGCCGACATCGAGCGCACCGTGCTGGCGCGCGCCGTGAGGTGGCACTGCGAGGACCGGGTGCTGGTCAGCGGCAACACGACGGTGGTCTTTTGACGGCAGCCGGGGGCTCGCGCCCCCGGACCCCCGCGGCACGCTGGCCGGCCGTCGCTCACGCGCCGGGCACCCAGCTGGTGCCCGCCAGCGGCACCCGCGCCATCGCGCTCGCCTCGAGCGTGAGCGCCACCAGGTCCTCCGGCTCCAGGTTGTGCAGGTGCGACTTCCCGCACGCGCGCGCGAGCGTCTGCGCCTCGAGCACCATCGTGCGCAGGTAGTTCGCCAGCCGGCGGCCGCCCAGCTCGGGGTCGAAGCGCGCCGCCAGCTCGTCGTCCTGGGTGGAGATGCCCGATGGGTCGCGGCCCTCGTGCCAGTCATCGTAGAAGCCGGCCGCCGAGCCGATCTCGGCGTAGTCGGCGTCCAGCTCGGGCGCGTTGTCGCCGAGCGCGATCAGCGCGGCGACGCCGATCGACACCGCATCCGCGCCGAGCGCCAGCGCCTTGGCCACGTCCGCTCCCGAGCGGATGCCGCCGGAGACGATCAGCTGCACCTGGCGGTGGACGTCCAGGTCCTGCAGCGCGTCCACCGCCGGGCGGATCGCCGCCAGCGTGGGGATCCCGACGTGCTCGATGAACACCTCCTGAGTGGCGGCGGTGCCGCCCTGCATGCCGTCGAGCACCACGGCGTCGGCGCCCGCTTTGACCGCCAGCGCGACGTCGAAGTACGGGCGCGTGGCGCCGACCTTGATGAAAATCGGCTTTACCCAATCGGTGATCTCGCGCAGCTCGTGGATCTTGATCTCGAGGTCGTCCGGTCCGGTCCAGTCCGGATGGCGGCACGCGCTGCGCTGATCGATCCCCTTGGGCAGGTCGCGCATCTCGGCGACCCGATCCGAGATCTTCTGGCCCAGCAGCATGCCGCCGCCGCCCGGCTTCGCGCCCTGCCCGACCACGACCTCGATCGCGTCCGCCTTGCGCAGGTCGTCCGGGTTCATCCCGTAGCGCGATGGCAGCAGCTGGTAGACGAGCATGCGCGAGTGCTCGCGCTCCTCGGGGGTCATCCCGCCGTCGCCGGTGGTCGTGCTCGTGCCGACCTCGCTGGCCCCCCGGCCGAGCGCCTCCTTGGCCGGCGCCGAGAGCGCGCCGAAGCTCATGCCGGCGATCGTGATCGGGATGTCGAGGTGGAGCGGCTTGGCGGCGTGCCGGGCGCCCACGGTCACGTCGGTGTCGCAGCGCTCGCGGTAGCCCTCGAGCGGGTAGCGCGACATGCTCGCCCCGAGGAAGAGCAGGTCATCGAAATGGGGCACCGGTCGCTTTGCGCCGAAGCCGCGGATGTCGTAGATGCCCTCGCGCGCGGCCCGCTGGATCTCGTGAATCGCGTTACGGTCGAACAGCGCCGACTCGCGCAGCCCTGGCCTCGCCATCAATAGCTTCCCGCGTTGTCGACGTGGAAGTTGTAGAGCCGGCGCGCCGACCCGTAGCGGCGGAACTCCGCCGGGTCGCAGCCGTCCGCCTGGGCCCGCGCGAGCAGCTCGGCAACCTCCCTCAGGTGCTCCTCGCGCATCTCCTTCTCGATGCAGTCGGCGCCGAGGCCGGCGACGGCGCCGCGCACGTAGAGGCGTGCCTCATAGATCGAGTCGCCGAGCGCCTCGCCGGCGTCGCCGCACACCACCAGCCGGCCCTTCTGCGCCATGAACGCGCTCATGTGGCCGACCGAGCCGCGCACCACGATGTCCACGCCCTTCATCGAGATGCCGCAGCGCGCCGAGGCGTCGCCGCGGATCGAGACCAGCCCGCCGTGCCCGGTGGCGCCGGCGGACTGGCTGGCGCTGCCGTCCACAACGACGGTGCCGGACATGATGTTCTCGGCCAGCCCGACGCCGACGTTGCCGTGCACGCGCACGGTCGCCAGCTTGTTCATGCCGGCGCAGTAGTAGCCCGCGTGACCCTCGACGTCGACCTCGATCGGGGCGTCGATGCCCGCGGCAAGGGCGTGCGCCCCGCGCGGGTTGAGCACCCGCCAGTGGCGCGGGCCGTCCTCGCCGACGGCGTGCAGCGCGGCGTTCAGCTCTCGCAGCGGCGTGACGGCGAGGTCGATCTCCTGCGCGTCGAGCCCGCTCCCCAGAGCGGACATCAGACCCGAGCCCGCTCCCAGCTGTAGACGCGACCCGGCTCCGGCTCCCACATCGTCGCGGTCTCCGCCCCCGGCAGCACCGCGATCGCGCGGTACTCGGAGGCCATCGCCACCCATTCGTCCGTCTCGGCCATCACGGCCGGCTTGCACGCGATCGGGTCGCGCAGCACCGCGAAGCCCTCGGCGGTGCCGACGGCGAAGGTGTAGAAGCCGTCCAGGTCCTCGAGGCAGCCCTCGAGCGCCTGCTCCAGCGTGGCGCCCTCGCGCAGCCGGTAGGTCAGGTAGCCGGCGGCCACCTCGGAGTCGTTGTCGGTCTCGAACTGGATGCCCTCGTGACGCAGCCGCCTGCGCAGGAGGTTGTGGTTCGAGAGCGAGCCGTTGTGAACCAGGCAGAGGTCCAGGCCGGTCGAGAACGGGTGCGAGTGCTCGGTGGTCACGGCGCTCTCGGTTGCCATGCGCGTGTGGCCGAGAGCGTGGCTGCCCCGCATCTCGTCGAGTGCGAACGCCTCGATGAACTCGCGCGGAGAGCCTGCCTCCTTGTAGATCTCGATCGTCTGGCCCGCGCTCATCACGCGCAGCTCAGGGAGGTGCTCGCGCACCCAGGCCTGTGCAGCCTCGGCGTCCGTTTCCACGACGATCACCGCGTGGCTGGCGCGCAGCTCGTGCTCGCCGGCGCCGAACTCCCGCGCGAGCGCGTCGCGGACCGCCCCCCAGTCCTGATCGGGGTCGGGTGAGAACAGCGAGAGCTTGGAGGACCCGATCGGCGCGGGCTCGCGGTAGACGGCAACGCCGGCGCTGTCGGGGCCGCGATCGCTCAGCTGCATCAGCATCGCGCCGAGGTGACTCCCGAGGCCGCCGCTGACGTCGAGCGACTTAGAGAACAGTCCGGCGATTCCACACATAGTCCGACGACCGAGTGTAGGCAGGCGCCGATCCCCGGCCCATAGGTGGCGGCGCACAATTCCCCGGACAGCTATGTGTGGTTCTCACACTGTTCGCCGAGCACACCCCCGAAGGGCCAAAGGTGTGCGGGGCCACATTGGCCGTGCTGGGGGTTAAGGGGTAGTTTGCCTCGCCAGATGACCGACCACAACTTCACCGCACCCGACTCGCTCGAGGACGTCCGCACGTACATCCGCGAGAACGACATCGAGTTCCTGTTCGCGCAGTTCGTGGACATGCACGGCAAGCCGAACGCCAAGCTCGTGCCGGCCACGCACCTCGACGGGTTGATGGAGGACGGCGCGGGCTTCGCCGGGTTCGCCGCCGGGGAGATCGGCCAAGGGCCGCACCACCCCGACCTCGCCGCGATGCCCGACGTCCGCTCCTTCACGCCGCTGCTTTGGCGCCCGGGCGTGGCGCGCATCGCCTGCGACGTGCACGTGGAGGGCGAGGAGTGGCCTTACTGCCCGCGCACGATCCTGAGGCGCCAGCTAGAGCGGGCACGCTCGATGGGCTTCGAGTTCATGGTCGGCGCCGAGCTCGAGTACTTCCTGGTGCGCAAGCGCGAGGACGGCTCGATCGAGCTGGCCGACCAGATGGACACGCTCGACCAGCCCTGTTACGACATGCGCGGGCTGACGCGGCACCTCGACTTCGTCTCCGACGTCGCCCGCAAGATCACCGAGCTCGGTTGGGGCAACTACGCCACCGATCATGAGGATGCCAACGGCCAATTCGAGCAGAACTTCGAGTTCGCGGACGCGCTGACGACCTGCGACCGCGCCATCTTCTTCCGCTACATGGTCGAGTCGCTTGCGCAGGAGCGCGGCATGATCGCCACGTTCATGCCGAAGCCGTTCTCGCATTTGACCGGCAACGGCTGCCACTTCCACATGAGCCTGTGGCGCGACGGCGAGAACGTCTTCGAGGCCGACCCTGCGGACGACCCGCGCGGGATGGGCGTGTCGGAGACGGGCTACAACTTCATCGGCGGGCTGAAGGCGCACGCGAAGGCGTACATCGCCGTGACGGCGCCGACGGTTACCTCGTACAAGCGGCTGGTCGTGGGCTCGCGCAGCGGGGCGAGCTGGGCGCCGGTGTACGTGAGCTACGGCTACAACAACCGCACGCAGATGCTGCGCGTGCCGGGCCCCGGCCGAGTGGAGGACCGCACGATCGACGGCTCCTGCAATCCCTACCTGGCGGCGGCGGTGACGCTGGCGGCGGGCCTCGACGGCGTCGAGAAGGGGCTCGACCCCGGGGAGCCGACCACGGAGCTGAACCTGCACGAGATCAGCGAGGAGGAGCGGACGAAGCTGGGAGTGGAGCTGCTGCCGGCCACGTTGCTGGACGCCACCCGCGAGCTGGAGCAAGACGACGTGATGCGAGCGGCGCTGGGCACGACCCCGCGCGAGGACTACGTCGACTACTTCGTGCGCGTAAAGCAGCGCGAGTTCCAGGAGTGGCACGACCAGGTCACGCAGTGGGAGGTCGACCGCTACCTGCAGCTGTTCTGAGCGGGTGCCTCAGGCCGCTTCGCGCCCGGCAGTGGTCGGCACCTCGCGCGTGCGCGGCTCCAGCAGCCCCAGCCGCCCGGCCAGCCACGGCGCCGGCAGCGCCTGCAGCAGCAGCGTCGCGATGATCGCCAGCGCCACCACGCTCGCGTAGAGCTCCTCGTCCGGCACCCCCAGACCGGCCAGCACCCCCACCAGCGCCGCCGGCACAACCCCGGTCTCCCGCGTCCAGCACAGGAACACCAGCTCCTGCCGCGTCCACCCGGCTCGGCGATCAGGCATCGCGCACGTCAGCACGGTCAGCGGGCGTGCCACCAGCAGCAGCGTCGCCAGCACCGCCAGCGAGGGCAATAGGTTCTCGCCGAGCGCCTGGAACGGGATGTTCGCGCCGAGCACCACGAAGACGAACAGCGTGATCAGGTCGGCCAGGTTGAAGGCGAACTGGCGCATCTCCTGCTCGTGCTGGGAGTGCATGGCCAGCCCCAGGTGCTCCATGTTGCCGACGATCAGCCCGGCGAGGAACGCACCGAGGTAGCCGCTGCCGCCCGCCGAGTCAAGCGAGAAAAAGCTGATAGTGACCACGGTCAGCACCGCCAGCGCCGAGGACTCGCGCCAGATCCCCGAGCGGTGGCTCGAGATTGCGGCTGCAAGGCCGATTCCCGCGATCGCCCCGATCACCGTGCTGATCCCGAGATCCACCACGAACTCCTCGACCGGGTGCGCCAGCGATCCGTCGCCGCTCAGCAACACGCCGGCCAGGGCCAGGGCGAGCACCGCGCCGGTCGGGTCGTTGAAGGCCGACTCTGCGACCACCGTCTGCGCCACCTTCGCCCGCAGGCGCGAGCGCACGAACAGCGGGATCAGGATGGCCGGGTCGGTCGGTGCCAGCACAGCCCCCATCAGCAGCGCGGCGGTCCACTCGATGTCGAATACCGCGTAGGCGGTCACGCCGACGACCGCGGCCGTCAGCACCACGCCCGGCACCACCAGCAGCCCCAGGCCGATCCACACCCGGCGCAGCACCGGGAGCGACAGGTTGAGGCCGCCGTAGAACAGGATCAGCGAGACGCCGAGCGTGAACAGCAGCTGCGCGCCGAGCGAGTCGAGCGGCACATCGACGACGTCGAGCGCCGAGTCGCCAAGCAACGCGCCGACCGCCACGAGTACAAGGATCTCGGGCACCGGGAGCAGGCTGGCCACGAAGCGCGCGACCAGCGCCGCGCTGAGGAGCAGGCTCAGCGTGAGGATGACGTCGTCGGTCATGGCCGCGGCGTCAGCCGGCGTTCGGGCCGCTTGAGCGGCGCGCGTGACGCTCGCCCTCGAGCGCCATCCGCGCCACGTCCCAGGCGGTCACGAGCAGCAGCACGATCACGATCGCCGCGCCGAGCGCCACGGCGATCAGGCGCTTGCGGCCGTCGTCGCGAGCCTCGTCGAAGCGCCGCTCGGTGGCCGCGGCCTGTCGCCGCTCGTAGTAGGCGAGCAGCTGGGCCGTGTCGGCCATCGCGCTGAACTGGGCCAGCTCGGGGCCAAGGAAGATCCGCTTGGTGAGCTGCCTGTCGCCGCGCTGGAGCGCCTCGTACGCGGTGCGGTCGAGCTGCATAAACTCGGCGAACTCTCGCCGCAGCTCGCGCAGCAGCTCGCGCTCGCGCTGGTCTGTCAGGGTGCGGTCCGCGCGGCGCAGGTCGCGCCGGAAGGCCGCCACCGAGCGATCGAACACCGGCCGGGACGCGCCGTCGTCGTACCCGTAGGCCGTCTGCCAGCCGTTCACGTCGGTCACGCCGAACTTCAGCTCCAGGGCGATCGCCTCGTGGCGGCCGCGGTCGCGCACCTCGTCGAAGCGGTCGCCGAGCTGGCCCATCGCGTACAGCGCCACGGCAGTGGTCGCCAGCGGGCCGAGCACGGTGAGCATAATCGCGGCGTAGAGCTTCGCGCGGATGGTCATGGGCGGACCGCTGTAGGGTGCCCGCGCCGATGGTCGTGTTCGTACTCACCGGTCAGGTGCCGCCGATCCTGGCAATCGCGCTGCTCATCGTCGTCTACCTGACCGGCCTCGAGCTCTGGCACGAGGACGACCTGGAGTTCCTCTGGAAGGCATTCTGGGTGCTGTTCGTGTTCCTCGGTCACGTGTTCGGCTACGCCCTATTCAGGGCCTGGCTCGCGCTCCATCGACGGGGAAGAGCGAGCACCTAAGCCGCAAGCAGCCGGCTCGGCCGGGTGCGTGCGGACCACTAGTGCCTGCGCACGCGGTGCAGGCGCGCCACCTTGAGCGCCAGTTCAAGCGACAGCAGGTCCTCCCGGCCCAGGTCCAGGCCCGTGATCCGCTCGATTCGCTCGAGGCGCTGGCGCACCGTGTTGGGGTGGATGTACAGGCTGCGGGCGCTCGCCGCCACGCTGCAGCGCGCGCTCAGGAAGCGCTCGAGCGTCTCGACCAGCTGAGCGTTCCGGCGCCGGTCGTAGTCGAGCAACTCATCCACCGCCTGCCCGTAGCGGTCGTGGGGGGTCTCGTCGAGCTCGAGGTGCACCAGGTAGCGGTACGCGCCCAGCTGCTCGTACGAGACCGCGCCCCCGTCTGCGGCCAGCGAGCGCCCGATGCTGGCCGCGTCGGCAGCCTCGCGCATGCGCCGCCGCGCGCTCGCCGCGCCGCGGTCTACGTCGCTCAACCCGATGTCGAGCCCCTCCCCGCGGGCGAGCTCGTCGCAGGCGCGCCAGAGCGCCTCGGCCGCGCCCGGCTCGTCGGTCGGCAGCGGGGCG
>JACCSF010000139.1 GCA_013813135.1 Thermoleophilaceae bacterium
TCGCGGAGCTGCTCGGGCCCGCGTATGCGGACGGCGGATACGAGCAGGTCGTCCGTGTCGACGTCGACACGCCCCCACACCGGTCCGGCCGCTTGGTCGCCCGCCTCCGTGTGAAGGACACGTTCGAGTCGAAGACCGGCGCGGGCCACCTGGTCAGCGTGTCGCTCGGCCCGCCGCGCGGGAAGCGCGCCGCCCGGTGAAGGTCAGCGCCCGCCCGCCCGCGCGGCGTGGTGGGGCGGCTCGCAAGTGGGCGGCCGAGCGGCGGCTGGTGCTTGCCACCGGGCTCGACGACGTGCTCACTCCTGACTCGCCCCGGCGCGACACGCTGGCGCGCGAGCTGCTCGTGACGGAGTATCCGGCCGCCTTTGGCCAGCACACCGTTGTGAACCGCTGCGGGGTAATTGCCGGGCCCTGGCAGATGGGCAGGGTGGACCAGGGCGTGTTCATTTAGTAGTTCCTGATGAGCCACTGCTTCGGGCGCGAGCTGCGCTACCTCGGTACGGCCGGCACGGGCAAGCAGGCGCGCGACCTGCTACGCGTGGGCGCCGGCCCGCCTAGCGACTCCGGATCCTGTGTGCCTGTGCTCTCCGTGCTCATTGCCCGGGCTCGGAGCCCGCGTTATTCCGCCCGCGTGGACGCCCGCCGTGGCCGGGTTGGTCGTGACGCTGGTAGTCGCAGTCTGAGCAGGCGCCGCCCAGCCGCCCGACGCGAACCCGGTGGGTCTACGCGCCCGCGCGCAGCGCCATCGCGCGTCTCCAGTCCGAACTCAGGCCTGGGGGCACCGTCTTCGTCCACGGCCCCAGCGGCGAGATGAGCTATTTGTCGTACCCGGGGATCGTCTACGCCCTCCGACGGCATCGAGTTCGCGTCCTCGTGGTGCCCGGCTCCGTGGACGTGGGGCCCGTACTACGGAGTCACGGGCCGCCGCTACTACGAAAGCGTGCTGCTCGCGGAGGGGCGATCTGCCTGGCCGGGAGGCGGGTCGTGTGATGGCCCGCATCCCTCTCCGAAGCGCCCCCCGGGCGCCGGGAACCGGGTGCTCGCGCTCATCCTCGCGCCCGGCGGCTTGGGGCCGCCGAGAGCCAGCTACCGAACCCGGACGGAGCGTCCTTCTACTGCCGCGCGGACGTCCTGGCATGTGGTGGAATCCGTAGCGTGCAGCACCGGGGCACGGAGACCGGCATGCCTCGGGTCGGGGCGCCGGGCGAGCAGGTGGGCGTCCGCAAGGGCATCGGCGACGTCGTCCGCTCTGCGATCCTCTGGCTCGTCGAACGCAGGCTCGTGTTGGCCACCGGTCTCGCCGCAGCTTTGCCGATCATCGCCTCCACGGCTGAAGTCGTGGCTGCCGGCTGGGTGCCTCTCGCCGACGACGCGTTGATCGCGGTGAGCGCGTTCGACGTGCTCACCCCGGATTCGCCGCTCCTCGGGCCATGGTCCTCGGGTTACTCGGCTGTCGTGGACGAGCCGACCTTCCACCCGGGGCCGTTGCTCTTCTGGCTGCTCGCAGTGCCGGCGCGCCTCCCGTGGCCGGGCGCGCTCGAGCTGACGGTGGGGCTGGTCAACCTCGCGTCCGTGATGGGGATCGTCGGCCTGGCTCACCGGCGCGGCGGGCGGCCACTCATGCTCGTGGTGGCCATCGCCATCCCCCTGATGCTCGCGTCGCTCCCGGCCGAGGCGTACAGCGACATCTGGAACCCCTCCGCCCCCCTCCTCCCCTTCACGCTGCTGATCTTCCTCGCCTGGTCGCTCGCCTGTGGCGACTATCGGCTGCTGCCCCTGACGGTCCTCGTCGCGAGCTTCCTGCCGCAAGGCCATCTCGCCTTCCTGCCGCCGGCGCTCGGCGTGCTCGCCGTCGGGCTCGGCGGCCTTGCCCTGTGGCTGCGAGACGCCCGCTGCGCCCCTCCTGCGCGGTCGGACCGTGCCGGGACGGCCGAGGGCGCGTCGGTGCGGCTCTGGGTCATGGCCGCAATCCTGGTCGGCGTCGTCTGTTGGAGCGCTCCCGCGATCGATCAGGCGACCAACCGGCCAGGGAACCTCCAGCTGATCTACAGGGCGGTCCGGGCCGACCAGACGACTGTGGGCTGGGTCCAAGGCCGGCGAGCCGTGGTGCGCGCCGTCGGCGTCGTTCCCTGGTGGCTACGGGAACCTCAGGCCCCGCTCGAGCGGATCGCGGACCTCGTGGTCGCCCCGGGCCCCGTCGCAAAGGGTTCGGCCGTGCTGATGCTCGGTGCGCTCGCCGCGGTCACCATCCTGGGCTGGCGGCGCCGCCGGCCCGACATCTGGGCGGCCGGCGCGCTGGGGCTGGTGCTCTGCGCGGCACTGGCGCTTGTGACCGCCTCGGCCCCGGAGAACTCCGCGCCCACGCTCGGATACACCTTGCGATGGGGCTCGCCGGCAGGTATGTGGGTGTGGCTGGCGTTGGGCTGGTCGCTGGCAACATTGCTCCGCCCCGCCCGCCACCGAGAAACCGTGCGGCGGCCCCCGCTCGCCTTCGCGGGCCTTCTCGTGGTGGCGGTCGTCGCAGCCGTCGTCGCGGTGAGCGGAGAGCTCATGCAAGACCCCTACGCCGAGATGCGCACCATCGCCGACCGCCTGGAGGCCGAGCTTCCGCCGCAGCAGGCTGTCCGCATCGACGTCGCCTCCTCACCCGACACGGTGTTCACCGCCTGGGGTTTCCAGTCGGGAATCGTCTATGCGCTACGGCGTGACGGCAGGAGAGTCACGGTGCCTGCGGTCGCCGACTATCTCGGCCCGGAGTACGGCCCGGGCAGCGGTGGGTACGAGCAGATCGTGCGCGTCTACGTCGACACCCCACCGCCCCCAGGGGACCGCGTGGTCGCCCGCCTCACCGTGACGGAGTCTGCTGACCCAGCGGGGGCGCCCTTCGCACCGAAGACCCCGCCCAAGCGAGCACTCGCCGTCACACTCATGCCGGTCCGCGCCGACCGCTGACCGACGCCCAGCGTCGACCGTACCCCTACTGCCCACCCAGCCTCGGAACCTCCGACCCTGCCGATCGATGACGCGAATACCCGGATGCTCGACTCAGGGGTGTCTATCCGATCGGGCTCGAGCCCGGCGATTCGCTTGCCCGGTGTCAGGAGCCCCCGGTCACCCTGTCGGCGGCGGGGCGGGATCGTGGGCCGGCTGCGTCGCCCGGTCGCCGGAGGGCTCGGCATCCGGCGCACTCGACGCCGGTTGGCGCCTGGAAGCCGAGGCCCTCATCATCGACCGCCGCCGGTAGTCGCCGCGGCTCAGGTGGTGCTCGAGGAAGACGTAGAGCACGATGAACAGGTAGCGGCTGCCCATCTCGCGCAGATCGAGCTTCGAGCGCCCGCCCGAGCGACCCCGCCACGAGGTCGGCAGCACGGCATAGCTGTAGCCGCGCACGATCGCCTTGAGCGGCAGCTCGACCGTCAGGTTGAAGTGGTTCGAGAGCAGCGGCTCTACGCCCTCGACCACCTCACGCCGGTAGGCCTTGAAGGCGTTGGTCGTGTCGTTGTAGCGGTGCCGGAACAGCATCCGGATGCCCCAGTTGACGACGCGGTTGATGGTCAGCTTCAGGCGCGGATAGTCCGTGATCGTCGCCCCGGGGAGGAAGCGCGAGCCGAACGCGCAGTCGTAGCCCTCCTCGAGCAACTCGTAGTAGAGAATCAGGTCGGAGGGGTCGTCCGAGCCGTCCGCCATCACGATCGCGACCGCGTCGCCGTCGAAGACCTCCAGCCCGGCGCGCACGGCAAAGCCGAACCCGCTGCTGAGCTGGGAGCGCAGGCAGCGGACGCGCGCGCTCTCGGCGCCGAAGCGGTCGACAACCGCCGCGGTGCCGTCCGAGCTCGCGTCGTCGACGACGATGACCTCGTAGTCGATGCCCTTGCGATCGAGGTTCGTGGTGATCTCGCGCAGCGTCGCCTCGATCGTCTCCGCCTCGTTGCGCGCCGGGATGACGACCGACAGCTTCACGGCACCGGCTGCCACGCTTCGACGTTCTGCTCGTGGATCTCGTGCAGGATCGCCTCCACGTCGTACTCCATGGTCCAGCCTGGGTAGTCGCGCCGGAACGGGTCGAGGTCGCTGACCCACCAGCGGTGGTCACCCTTGCGGGCCTGATCGCTCAGCTCCCAGTTCAGCGGGAGGCCGACGATCCGCTCGCACAGCTCGATCGCCTCCAGCATCGAGCAGTTGCTGTGGCGGCCGCCGCCCATGTTGTAGACCGCCGCGCTGCGCGGCGCGCGCCTGAACTCCTCGAAGGCCCGCACCAGGTCGGCGCTGTGGATGTTGTCGCGCACCTGCTTGGCGCCGTAGCCGAACACCGTGTAGGGCTCGCCGGTGATCGTGCAGCGCATCAGGTACGAGAGGAAGCCGTGCAGCATGGCGCCGGCTTGGTTGGGCCCCGTGAGGCAGCCGCCGCGGAAGCAGACCGTCGGCATCCCGAAGTAGCGGCCGTACTCCTGCACCAGCAGATCGGCCGCGGCCTTCGATACGCCGAACAGGGAGTGGAGCGAGCCGTCGATGCTCATCGAGGTGTCGATGCCCTCGAAGTAGCGGTGACCCTCGGGCAGCTCCAGCCGAGTCTCGCGCTCCTCCAGCGGCAGCTGGTTGGGCAGGTCGCCGTAGACCTTGTTGGTGGACAGGAAGATGAACGGCGCGGTCTCGGCGTGGCGGCGCGTGGCCTCGAGCAGGTTGAGGGTGCCGTTCGCGTTCACCGAGAAGTCGGTGTCGGGGTCGGACGCCGCCCAGTCGTGGGACGGCTGCGCTGCCGCGTGCACGACGATCTCGATCTCGGCCCGGTTGTCCGCGAACACACGCTGCACGGCCTCCGCGTCGCGGATGTCGACCTCCAGAGAGGTGAACCCGTCCAGTCGCTGCGCGAGCCGCTCGGTGACCGGCCTAGTCGAGGCGCCGGTTCCGAAGAAGACCGACCGCATGTCGTTCTCCAGCCCGATCACCTGGTAGCCCGCCTGCGCGAAGTGCTCGACAGTCTGGGAGCCCACCAGGCCCCCGGAGCCCGTGACGATCGCTACGGCCATGTTCCGCTATCCAAGCAGAGCCGCGTGCACCGCGCGTTCGTTCGCCTCGATCCAGGCGAGCGTGTCGGCGAGGATCGCGCGGGCGTCGCGGCGCGGGCGCCACTCGGTCAGCCCGAACATGCGGCGGCAGTCGGAGAGGTAGATGCGCACGTCGCCCGGCCGCTGCTCGCCCGACGCCTCGACCGCCACCTCGTTGCCGGTCAGCTCGCGGCAGAGCTCGGTGGTCTCGAGCAGCGACAGGCTGACGTCGCGGCCGCCGCCCACGTTGACAGTGGCGCCCGCCCAGTGGCCGGGGCGAACGAGCTGGTCGTCGATCAGGTCGATCAGGTCGTCGACGTGCAGCAGGTCGCGCACCTGCTTGCCGGTGCCGCCGTAGCCGAGGTAGCGCAGGTCACGTCGGAAGCGGTGGGCGAGCAGCCAGTAGGTGAACACGCCCTGGTCCACCTTGCCCATCTGCCAGGGCCCGGCGATCACGCCGCAGCGGTTCACCACGGCCTGCAGGCCGAACGCCTCCCCGTACTCGGCGATCAGCAGCTCGGCGGCCAGCTTGGTGGCGCCGTAGAGTGTGCGCGCGCCGTCCAGCGGGAAGGCCTCGCCGATTCCGGCCGCGGAGGCCCCCGGCACGGGCTGCTCGGGCGCCAGTTCGTAGCGCGTGGCAGCCTCCTCGTAGTGGAGCGAGTCGAGCGCGGCGAAGGGATACACGCGGCTGGTCGAGAGGAACACGACCTGAGCGCCCTCGCGGCGCGCAAGCTCGAGGCAGTGGTAGGCGCCGAGCAGGTTGCTGTGGAGGGCGTAGCCGGTGTGCCCGTCGGTGCCCGCGAGCGCCGAGGGCTCGGCGGAGCACTCGACCAGCGCGTCGATCCGGCCCAGCGCCAGCAGGTCATCGGGCTCGCGCACGTCGCCGTGCACGAAGCTCACACCCGCCTCGCGCAGCCTCGCCAGGTTCAGCTCGGAGCCGCGCCGCCTCAGGTTGTCGAACGCGACCACCTCCCAGTCCCGGTGACGGCCGGCCAGCTCGATCGCCAGGTTGGCGCCCACGAAGCCGGCACCCCCGGCGACCAGGACGCGGCGCGCCGCGCTCTCGGTCTGCGCCATCACCGCGCGGCGACGCTAACCGGCCGCTGCTCGCGCTCCGTCGCGGGCATCCAGTCGGCTGGAGCGGCGCCGGGCAACCGCTGCTCGCTCGCCGCGAGCAGCGC
>JACCSF010000149.1 GCA_013813135.1 Thermoleophilaceae bacterium
GGAGCGACCGGCGCTGCGCTACGGCGTCGCGCAGCTCGGCGGCGCGCTGCACGGCATGGGCGTGCTGGCAGCTTCGCCGTTCACTGCGCCAGCGAGCGACGAGGAGTGGCTGGCGCGCAGCAACGCGCCGGCGCGCGGCGTCCCGGAGCAGTGGGCTGACTGGGTCGCGCGTTGGTTTTGCACCTCGACGCTGTCGCGCTGCACGCGCGAGCACTACTACTACACGCTGCTGAAGACCGGCCGCTGGGTCGCCCAGCACGACCCGGCCGGCGCGCACCCCGAAGCGTGGCGCCGGCAGCTGGCGGTCGACTGGGTCGGCGCGGTTGATCGGATGCTCGTCGGCGACTTCTCGCACGCGCCGAACAGCGACTACTTCCGGGCGCGCTCGGGCGGGCCGTTGAGCGCTAACAGCAAGGCCCAGCACCTGATCGCGCTGCGCGCGTTCTTCTGCGACCTGCAGGAGTGGGAGTGGATCGAGCGTCACTTCGACCCGCGACGGGTGCTCGCGACGCCGCGCTCGATCACGGCGCTGATCGGCCCCGACCCGCGCGTGATCGCCGACGACACCTGGGCCAAGCTTTTGTGGGCCGGGCTGAACCTGACCGCCGAGGACCTCCCCGGCCACGCCAGTGCCGGCGGCGCTCCGTGGTATCCGCTGGAGCTCGTCCGCGCGCTGGCGCTGTTGTGGCTGTTCGGCGGCCTGCGCAACGACGAGATCCTGCGCCTGCGGGTCGGCGCGGTGCGCTGGCAGCACGAACACCCCGGCGAGGAGGGGCGCCCGGCGGTCTGTCTGCTCGATGTCCCGACCAACAAGACCGGCCCGAGCTTCACCAAGCCCGTCGACCGCTCCGTCGGCGAGGCGATCGACGCCTGGGAGGCGGTTCGGCCCGCGCAGCCCGCCTTCATCGACGAAAAGACCGCCCAGACGGTCGCGCTGCTGTTCGCCTACCGCGGCGCGCGGATCGGAGCCAAGTACGTCAACCGCGCCTTGATCCCGCTGTTGTGCCGCAAGGCCGGTGTCCCGGGCAGCGACGTTCGCGGCCAGATCACCAGCCATCGCGCCCGCGCGACGATCGCCAGCCAGCTCTACAACGCCAAGGACCCGATGAGTCTGTTCGAGCTGCAGGCGTGGCTCGGCCACCGCTCCCCCGAGTCGACCCAGCACTACGCGCGGATCACCCCGACGACGCTGGCCAAGGCCTACAGCGACGCCGGCTACTTCCAGCGCAACCTGCGCACGATCGAGGTGCTGCTCGACCGCGACAAGGTCCACACCGGCGCCGCCGCGACAGGCGAGCCGTTCGAGTTCTACGACCTCGGTCACGGCTACTGCAGCTACAGCTTCTTCGAGCAGTGCCCGCACCGCATGGCCTGCGCCCGCTGCGACTTCTACGTCCCGAAGGACTCGAGCCGCGCGCAGCTGCTGGAGGCCAACAGCAACCTGCAGCGGATGCTCGTCGAGATCCCGCTCACCGACGACGAACAAGCGGCCGTTGAAGACGGCCAAGACGCCATCAGCCGGCTGCTCGAACGGCTCAAAGACACCCCAACGCCGGCGGGCCCGACGCCGCGCAGACTGGCCAAGACCACCGGCCGGGAGCTCCCGATGCTCCCGCCTAACCGCCCCGCGCCGCCCGGCAGGAGCAACCCGGATGGGGCTCGCTGACACCCGAGCCCCGGCCCGGCCGCCGACGTGGCGCTGCCGCAGGGCGCGTCGCTGGCAGCCAGCTCAGTCCCGTCTTGGCCTTGTGGAAGCCGTGCTGGTTGCCGCCGCCCATTTTCGCCGGCGCCGGCCGCAGCGCTCCAAGGTCGCTGTCGCTCCCTTCCCCTCGCCCTATGGGCTCGGTTCCGCGTCCGGCCCGGCCGCCGGCGTGACGGGCTCTGTCAACCACCGGATCCCACAAGGAGGGACCAGATGAGCACCAGCGGACCCGCAGTCAACAGCATCACCCTGGTCGGGCACCTGACCAGCGACCCGGTGCTGCGCAACCTGCAAGACGGGCGCAGCGTCTGCGACATGCGCCTGGCCGTCAACGACCCGCGCGACCAGCCGCCGCTCTACATCGACGTCGCGACGTTCGGCGCCAGCGCCGAGGCCTGCGCGAAATACCTCGCCAAGGGCCGCCAGATCGCGGTCACCGGCCGCCTGCTCTACCGCGAGTGGGAGGCCGACGACGGCACCCGCCGCTCCAAGCATCAGGTCGTCGGACGCGTCCGCTTCGGCGCCCGCCCCGACGACGCCGGGCAGCCCGCCGACACCGAGCAGCCCGCCGAGAGCGAGAGCGAGGTGGAGGCCTTCTGACCACCGCGCCCAGGAGCGGCGGCCTCGGCCGCCGCTCCCCGGCCAACTCAACGAGGCGCCCAACCACCCCACCCAAACGACATGATCCTTGACAACAGATTCCAAGTAAGGACCGCAACCGCCCACCTGACCCGCGACCCGGAGCTCGTCACCACGAGCGGCGGCACCGAGATCTGCCTGATGCGGATCGCCGTCAAGCGGGCCGCCAGGGACGGCGCCGCGGGCTACTTCGACGTGAAGGCC
>JACCSF010000155.1 GCA_013813135.1 Thermoleophilaceae bacterium
GCGGCACGTCGGACCCTCAAGGAGACCATGGCCTACGTCATCGCCGAACCCTGCATCGACACCAAGGACAACTCGTGCGTCGAGGTGTGTCCCGTCGACTGCATCCACCCCACGCCGGAAGAGCCTGACTACGACCAGGTCACGCAGCTCTACATCGATCCGGAGGAGTGCATCGACTGCGACGCGTGCGTGGAGGCCTGCCCCGTGGACGCCTGCTTCGCCGAGGACCAGCTGCCCGACGAGTGGCAGAACTACATCGAGATCAACTCGGCGTATTTCAAGAAGGCGAGCTAGCTTAGCTAGGGCGCCATCGGCAGCGCGGTGCCCGTAACCTCGGGCATCGGCGGGCCGGACGGCGGCTGGAACACCGCGAGCTGCTGCGGCGTCGCGGCGATCAGACCGCGCGCGGCGTGGTAGATCGCCTGGGCGGCCGGGGCGTCCGGATCCTCGAGCACGAGCGGGCGGCCCTCGTCGGCGCTGACCCGCAACTCCTCCTGGAGCGGGATCTTGCCGAGCAGCGGCACGTCGAGCTCGTCGGCGAGCAGCTGCCCGCCGCCCTCGCCGAAGATCGTGAAGCGCTCGCCGTCGGGGGTGGTGAAGCCGGACATGTTCTCGATCACGCCGGCGATCTCGAGGTCGAAGCGCTGGGCCGTGTCGGCGGCGCGCTTGGCCACCTTCTGCGCGGCCTGCTGGGGCGTGGTCACGATCACGAACTGGGCCTGCGGCAGCAGCTGGGCGAGCGTCATCGAGACGTCGCCGGTGCCCGGCGGCAGGTCGATCAGCAGGTAGTCGAGCTCGCCCCAATCGACGTCCTCGAGGAACTGGCGGATCGCCTTGTGGAGCATCGGGCCGCGCCACGTGATCGCCTGGTCCTGCTCGTTGAGGAAGAACTCGATCGAGATCGCCTTCACCCCGCCGGCGCCGTCCAGCGGCAGGATCTTGCGCTGCGGCGAGACCATCGGCCGGCCGTGCACGCCGAGCATGCGCGGAATCGAGTAGCCCCAGACGTCGGCGTCGAGCGCGGCGGCACGCATGCCGTCCGACTGGAGGGCGGCGGCCAGGTTGGCGGTGATCGTGGACTTGCCCACGCCGCCCTTGCCGGACCCGATGCAGATCACGTTCTTGACCGCGGCGAGGGCGCCCTCTGGCAGGCCGTCCTGACGGCCCAGGCGCTGGGCGACGCCCGCCTTCTCCTGATCGGAGAGCACGTCGAAGGCCACGGTGACGGTCGGCACGCCGAGCGCCTGGACGCTCTCTACGACAGCCTTCTCGAAGTGGGCGCGGATCGGGCAGCCGGGCGTGGTGAGCGACACGATGACATCGACGCGGCCCTCCTCGGGCTGCTCGATCGAGCGCACCATGCCGAGGGACACGATGTCCTTGCGCAGCTCCGGGTCGATGACCTTGCGGAGCGCATCCTGAATCTGTTCACGGGAGGGCATCCGCATCGATGATGGCAGACGAGCACCCCCAGAAAGGCCAACGCCGCCCCCGAAGGGACGGCGCCGGCTGAGGGAGGAGAGATACTGCACTGGCGGCGAGGTATGTGGCCGCCAGCCTTACCCCGGTCCCGGTCTCCTCGCCGGCCGGGGGGAAGCCTTGAGAACTAGGCGAGCGAAGCCACCCGCGACGCGATGCCCTCGGCCTGGCCCTGAACCTCGCGGCGGGCCTGCTTGACCTGCTTCTCCACGTCGCGGCGGTTCTGCTTGACCGTCCGCACCGCCTTGTTGCGACGCTGACGCAGCTCACGCTCAACGCGCGTGCGGGTGCGCTTGACCTCGCGCACCGTGCGGTTGCGGGCCGTGGCCCCGCGGCGCTCGAACTTGCGCAAGCTGGTGCCGACGCGCTTCTGGAGGCCCTTGAGCTCGCGCTCGGCGCTCTCGCGACCCCCGACGTAGGGCTTGGTCACGTCGACCACGGCGTCGCGCGCCGCGAGGGCGGCGCCCACCGGGATCAGCAGGGCGCGCTCGGCCTGCGCCTGGACGACCTGCAGGGTGTTGAGCTCGGCCTGGGCGCGAGTCTCGGCCGCCTTGCGGGCGGACTGGCTGCGCTTGGCGGCGTTGCGACGACGGGTCGCAGCAGCCTTCTGGGCGGTCGCCTTGCGCTGGGTCTCGGTCTGAGGTGCCATTTGTTGCTCCTTCCCCTCGGTTTCGCCCGGCTCGGTGCGGACGCTGAGTGGGGTCGATGAAATCTTATTAGATCTAAGGTCGGTAGAACTATACCACCGAACACATGTACGTAAACCTCGGCCGGGCCGGGGTTACACGAGGGGCGCCAGGGCTGGCGGACCGGGCGGCCTACGCCGCGGCCGCGGGCGCCGGGCCCAGGCGCGCCAGCCACTCCAGCGGGCGCTCCAGCTCGTCTTCGGTGGGCAGGGCTTCGGGTGAGGCCCAGGCCCTGTTGAGCGCCTCCATGCCGGCCTCGGCAGCCACGGCGTCGCAGAAGATCTTGCCCTGCTCGTACTGGCGCATCTTCATGTCGAGCCCGAGCAGGCGCTCGATCAGCCGCTCGGGCGCCGAGCGGCTGCGGCGGCGCGCGTCCATCGCCGTGCGGAGCGCCTCATGCCCCGGGATCGCCTCCACCGCGATCGCGTCCATCACGTGCTCGGAGTAGCCCTCGACCACGGCCATCGCGGCCTGCATGCGGCTCAGCAGCGCGCGCTGCTCCTTGGTCTGCACCAGGGCGGCGAGGCCGCCGTCGCGGAAGGCCTCCACGAGGCGGGCCGGGTCCGGCAGCGACGGCAGCCCGCCGGCCGCGCCGCGCTCGATCCGCACCTCCACGGTCGACAGGTAGCGGCGCACCATGCCGCCAAGGTGATCGCGCAGCCAGTCGACGCTCTGGAACTGGAACACGTGCGTGAGCTCGTGGGCGCAGATCCAGCGGTGGAACGACTCCGGGTCCACGTTCAGCTCGCGCACCGCCTTGCGCAGGTTGGGCGCCACGAACAGCAGGCGCGGTGGAGCGTCCCCGCCGAGCAGCGACACCTCGTACTGGCCGAGCACACGCTGTGCGACGTAGCCGATCACAAGCCCGGCTTCCGCGGCGAGCGTGGCCGCGGCGCCGGCTTTCAGGGCACCCGCGAGCGGGCCGGCGAACTCGAGCCGCCGGTCGAGCCGGTCGGCCACCGGATCGAGCAGCTGCGCCAGCGAGTCCAGGTTCAGCGACGCCCACTCGCCGCGGCCGACGAGCTCGGCCGCGGGCACGGGCGTGACCGGCGCCAGCCTCGTGTAGGCCGCCACGTGACCCTCCATCTCCGTGCACAGGGCAGCCACGTCAGCCTGCGGGGGGCCCTCGTCGCCGGAGCCGGCCGCGAGGCGCGCCACCTGCTGGGCGAGCGACCAGTCGACCATCGTCACACGGAGGCTATCTCGATGACGTGCGCCGCGCCGGGCACGCGCAGCTTCCGGTCGTCCGAGCCTTCGATCGTGACTCGCACGGGTGCGTCGCCCGCGGGCCGGTCGGTGAACAGCCAAGCGCGTCCCACTGGGACGAGGATGAACAGGCCGCGGTCGTCACCCACCGCACTGAAGTTCTCGCGGTCGCCGCTGAAGTGAGGCAGGCCGAGCTCGGCCTCGAAGAAGTCCGCCGCCGCCCCCACGTCGGCTACCGGCAGGCCGACCTCGCTCACCTCGATCAGCAGCTCTTCCCCGGGCGCGCGCTCGCGCGCGATCAGCTCCACGAGATTGCCGGCCGGGTCGAAGTAGTAGGCCGCGCGGGCGCGCCACATCGGGAAGGGCACGTCCTCCTGGATCAGCTCCGCCTGCTGGCGCGCCCAGGCGACCGCCTCCTCGAAGCGCTTCGGGGGCACGTTCACGGCGAAGTGCGAGCACACCTCCGCGCCCGCCTCGAACCGCACCCTGCTCGCCCCGTAACGGTCGGGGTGGAACGCGGCCGGCACGGCCGGGTCCACCGCGGGCAGCACGACCTCGCGGATCCTCACAGGTCCGGCAGCTCCTGCTTCAGCTCCACGACCGGCGCGAACAGGTCGCCGTGCTGCTCCACCCGCGCGAGCACGTCGGCCGCCTCGAACACGAGCGAGTCGGGGTCGTCGAGCTCCTCCCACGCGAGCGGGGTGGACACCGTCGGCCGCTCCCGCGCCCGCAGCGAGTACACGCCGACGGTCGTCTTGTGCTCGTCGTTCTGGCTCCAGTCGATCAGCACCTTGCCGGCGCGCAGCTCCTTCTTCTGCTGGGAGACGATCAGCTCCGGGTGCTGCGACTCCAGGTGCCGGGCGAGCGCCTTCGAGAGCGGTTTGGTGCCGTGGTCGTAGTCCACGTCCTCGGTGTTGAGCGGCACGTAGAGCTGAATGCCCTTCGACCCGGACGTCTTGGCGAAACTCTCGAGGTTGAGCTGCGACAGGGCGTCGCGCAGCAGGAAGGCCACCTCGCAGCACTCGGCCAGGCCCGCGCCGGGCCCCGGGTCGAGGTCGAAGGCCATCACCGTCGGGCGCAGGATGTCGTCAACCAGCGACAGCGAGGGGTGCAGCTCCAGGTCCGCCAGGTTGGCGAGCCAGACCAGCGTCGCGAGCTCCTCGCAAACGCAGTACTCGATCTGCTCGACCTGCTCACGGCGCACCCACTCGGGGGCGTGCGAGGGGCAGCGCTTCTCGTAGAAGTACTGGCTCTCGACCCCGTTCGGGTAGCGCTTGAGCGTCAGCGGCCGGTTGCGCAGGTGCGGCAGGACGGCCGGCGCGATGCGCGTGTAGTAGTCGATCACGTGACCTTTGGTGAAGCCCACCGCGGGATACATGACCTTCTCGAGATTCGAGAGCGAGAGCCGGCGGCCCTCGACTGCGACCTCGACGCGCGCCGCGGCCACTACGTCTTCGCGGGTGCCTTCTTCTTCGCCGGCGCGCGCTTCTTCGGAGTGGCCTTGGGCTTGCTCTGGCCCTTGGCGCCGGCGATGCTCGCCTCGAGCGCCGCCATCAGATCGGGCACCTTCTCCGGCTCGCTGGTCGGCTCCTCGATCACGATCGTCTCGCCCTGGGCCTTGCGCTCGATCAGGTCGAGCACCCGTTCGCGGTACTCGTCGTGGTACTTCTCGGGCTCGAAGTCGGAGGACAGCGAATCGATCAGCTGCTTGGCCATGGTCAGCTCGCGGTCGCTGGTCTTGACGTCGCCGTCCGCGCTGAGCTCATCGAACGTATCGCTCGGAACCACCTCATCGGCGAACAGCATCGTCTCCATCGCCAGCACGCCGTCGCGCGGGCGGATGGCCACAAGGCTCTCCTTCGAGCGCAGCACCACGCGCGCGATCGCGACCTTGCCCGCGTCATCCATGGCGTCGACCAGCAGCTGGTACGCCTTGGCCGCCCCGGTGTCGGGGGCGAGGTAGTAGGGGTGGTCGTAGTAGATCGGGTCGATCTCCTCCAGATCGACGAAGTCCTCGATGTCGATCGTGCGCGTCTTCTGTGGCTCGAGCGCGTCGAGCTCCTCGGGCGAGATCGTCACGTAGCGGTCGGGGCCGATCTCGTAGCCCTTGATGATCTGCTCGTAGGGGATCTCCTCACCGTCGGGACCGACGCGCTTCTGGCGCACGCGGGCGCCCGACTCCGCGTCGATCTGGTGAAAGCGGACCGTCTTGCGAGAGACCGCGCTGTACAGCGTCACCGGGATGTTGACCAGCCCGAAACTGATCGCACCGCTCCAAATTGCCCTTGCCATAGATCCTCCAAATTACATCCCCTGGCCGCAAGGCCCTTCCTCACGCACGCAATCCTGCGGGTCGACGTCGTCGCGCAGCCCCTTGAACGAGGGCGCGCGCATGGTGCCGGTGCGGGTCCATTCGCGCAGCTCGACCCGGGCGACCAGGCGCGGCTCGACGAACGCCGTGCCCTTCGGCGGCTGCCGGCCCTCGAACGGTGACGCGTCCCGGCGCAGGGGCTCCAGCTCGCGCTGCACCAGGGCAAGCGTCTTCTCGGTGAAGCCCGTGCCGACCTTGCCGGCGTAGGCCAGCTTGCCGTCCTCCATGACGCCGACGGCGAGCGCGCCGAGCCGGCCGCTGCGCCCGCCCTCGCCCGGCGTCCAGCCGCCGATCACCACGTCCTGCTCGCAGACGTTCTTGATCTTCAGCCAGGCGGAGCTGCGCCCGCCAGGCTGGTAGGCGCTGTCGAGCCGCTTGGCCACGATGCCCTCTATGCCGAGCTCCCGCGTGGCCTCGAGCAGCGCGGTCCCCTCGCCGCGGTGGTACGCGGGGGCGCGCCACGCGGGCCCTTCCAGCTCCAGCGCCTCGAGCAGCTCGCGCCGCTGCTCGTACGGAAGCGGCAGCGTCGAGTGGCCGTCGAGGTAGAGCAGGTCGAAGATGACGTAGGTGACCGGCGTGTCGCGCGCCCGCCGCCTCACCGCGGAGTCCGACGCCAGGTGCATGCGCGACTGGAGGCGCTCGAAGCTCGGCCTGCCCTGCTCGTCGAAGGCCACCACCTCGCCGTCGAGGATGACCCGGCGCGCCCCCAGCTCGCGGGCGAGCTCGCGCACCTCCGGATAGCGCGGCGTGAAGTCGCTGAAGTTGCGCCCCTGCAGCGCGATGTGGCCGTGGTCGAGGAAGGCGACGGTGCGGATGCCGTCCCACTTGACCTCGAAGCCCCACGTCTCCTCCACCCGCGGCAGCCGGTCCGGGCGCGCGAGCATCGGCGCGAGCCGGTCCGGCATCGGCTCGTAGCCGGGCTCCGCGGGTGGGTCCATGCGGTGGATCAGCCAGTCCCTGCCGCGCGTCGGGAAGAGCGCGTAGCGGCCCTGAAAGCGCTTGCCGTGGAACGTGGCGATCACCTCGTTCTCGCGGAACTTCTCGGCCTCGTAGGTGCCGCTGTCCCAGACCGCCATCGTGCCGGCACCGTACTCGCCCTTCGGGATCTCACCCTCGAAGTCGATGTACTCGAGCGGGTGGTCCTCGGTGTGCACGGCGAGGCGATTCTCCTCGGGGTGCTGCGGGATGCCGCGCGGCAGCGCCCACGACACCAGCACGCCGTCGTGCTCTAGGCGCAGGTCCCAGTGCAGGCGGCGGGCGTGGTGCTCCTGGACGACGAAGCGGCCCTTGGCCGGTCCGCCGTCGCGCCCGCCCGTCGGCTCGGACGTCTTGCCGAAGTCTCGCTTGGCGCGGTAGCTCTCAAGTTTCTCCGCCAACACGCTCACCGTACCCGGCGGCGAGCGGTGTCTCGTCCAGATGGTCGCGCAGCTCGTCGATCGACTCGAACACCACCACGGCCCCGGCCTCGCGCAGCTCCGCCGCCGAGAAGCCGCCGGTCAGCACGGCGACCGTCTCGATCCCCGCGCGCTTCGCCGCCTCGCAGTCCCATGTCGAGTCGCCGACCATGACGGCGTCGCCGCCGCCGGCCTTGTCCATCGCGGCGTCCACCAGGTCCGGTTCGGGCTTGGTGGCCTCCACGTCCCCCGAGTCGGTCCAGTCGTCGACCAGCTCGCGGGCATCGAGCAGGTCGAGGTAGTGCTCGACCTCGTCGGGCTTGGCCGAGCTCGCCAGCACGACCGCGTGGCCGCGCTTCTTCAGTTCCTCGATCAGCTCGCACGCGCCCTGGAAGGGCTCGACCTCTTCGATCAGCGCCATGTAGAGCGCTTTCTCGGCCGCGCGGATGTCCTCGCCCTTCTCCTCCTCCACAGCGTCGCCGCAGAGCGTCTTGACCAGGTGGTCGCCGCCCATGCCGATGAGACGGTGGATGCGCCAGATCGGCAGCACCTCGCCGTGCCGGCGGAAGGCGCGGTACCAGGCCAGGGCGTGCTGGTAGTTCGTGTCGACCAGGGTCCCGTCGATGTCGAGGATGGCCGCGGGCGGCATGGCCTCCCCTTTCCCTCGTACATACGTCCATAACCGCGGCGCGCTACGTGTCGGGGGCCGATCAGGGGGCGACTAGACCACTAGTTCTTTCGGATGACTCACCCCTTCCCGCGTCTAGTCGTTGTCGTGCTCGCCGTCATGGCCGGGTCGCTGCTCGCTGCCCCCACGGCACTGGCCGAGCAGGCGTGCCCCGCCGCCAACGCGACGCCGGCCAACGCGACCAAGCGCGAGATCCTCCGCGCCACGCTGTGCGGGCTGAACCGCGAGCGCGCGGACCACGGCCTCCGGAGGCTGAAGCTGAACAAGCGCCTGTCGCGGGCCGCCCGCCGCCACGCGCGCGACATGGCCCGGCGCAACTACTTCTCGCACGACACGCTGGGCGGAGGATCGTTCGTCGACCGGATCCGCAGGGAGGGCTACCTGAAGGGCGCCCACAGCTGGGTCGTGGGCGAGAACCTCGCCTGGGGGAGCCGCGCCTTCTCGCGCCCGCGCGTGATCATGCGGATGTGGATGAACAGCCCCGGCCACCGGGCGAACATCCTCAACGCGTCGTTTAGCGAGATCGGCATCGGCGTGGCCTACGACGCCCCCGTCGCCCGCGGCGGCGAGCCGGCCGGCACCTACGCGACCGAGTTCGGCCGGCGCGGCTAGTTTCCCGCCACGCCTGCCCGGGAAGTAACCAGGCGTGAAGCGTTTCTGGTTGGCAGCCGCGCTGACAGCGGGCGTCCTGGCGAGTTCCGCGCCTGTTTCGGCCCACGGTGGTGGCGGCGGTGGGCTGTGGGGGGCTTTCGACAACGGCCTCGGCTCGGCGAAGTACATCGACCTGTCTCACGTGCTGACCCCCCAGATCCCGGTCTGGAAGGGTTTCGGGCCGTCCTTCTTCGAGCCCACCGTCGATCCGGCCACCGGCCAGCCGTACACCTACGCCAAGGATGGGTTCGAGGCGACCGCATACCGCCTCTCCACCGATCAGTTCGGCACGCAGCTCGACCCGCCGGCGCACTGGGCGCCGGAGTACGCGGCGATCGACGAGCTGCCGCCGACGTTCGCAGTGCGCAAGCTCGTGGTGATCTCGATCGTGCGGCAGGTCAAGAACGACTTCAACTACCACATGCAGGTCTCCGACATCCTCCGCTTCGAGCGCCGGCACGGCCGCATCCCGGCCGGCAGCGTGGTGTTCGTCCGCTCCGACTGGTCGAAGCGCTGGCCCGACCCCGCCCTCTCGGCGCTCACCGAGTTCCCGGGCGTCTCGCTGGACGCTTTGCAGTTCCTCCACCTCAAGCGCCACATCCTCTTCCACGGCCACGAGCCGCTCGACACCGACTCCACCCCCACGCTCGAGGGCGAGGCCTGGCTGATGCACAACGGGTTCGCTCAGGCCGAGGGCGTCGCCGACCTGTCCGGCGTGCCCGCCACCGGGTGCCTCGTCAACATGGGCTTCCCGCGCTTCGGCGGGGGCGTCGGCGGCTTCGCCCGCTTTGTCGCCATCTGCCCGCCTGACACGAAGCGCGGCGTGCGCATCGGAGAGGTGCCCGAGGCGCCGTTGCAGCAGTACTCAACTCCGCTGCACTGGGATCCCGCCCTGGGCATGAGGGTCCGCTGAGCTGCGGCTAGACGGCGACCGCTTCGAGGTCCTCGATCAGGTCGTCGGTTTCCTCGACGGGGTCCGAGTCCCTGTTCTTCGCGAGCAGGTCGAGCACGCCCTCCTCGATCGCCCCCTGCAGGTCCGGCCAGGCGGCGGTGTCGTCGACCAGCTCGGGGAGCACCCCGGCGATGGTGAGGCCGCCGTCGAAGCGGTCGAATACGCGCGGGTCGATGTACGAGGTGCGGGCCACCGTCGGGGTGTTGCCGAGGTAGCGCGCCACCTCCTTGACCGCGCGCGACTTGGCGCGCTTGCGAGAGGTCTTCGTCCCGTGGGCGGGACCTGAGACAGCCAGTGCCACGGCCGCCAGCACGGTGCCGCTCCACGTGCGGAAGTCCTTGGCGCTGTACTCCTCGCCCGCGGCGCCCTTGACGTATTCGTTGATGTCGGCCGACTTCACGTTGACCCAGCGGCGGCCGATCTTGTAGGCCAGCAGCTCGTCGCCGCCTCCGCGCCGCTGCCTGAGCGCGCGCACGAGGCCTGCGACCTCGGGGTCGCCGATCGTCTGGAGCCTGCGCTGGCCGCCCTTGGCCTCGTAGTCGAACGTGACCTGGTCGCCGGAGACGGTGACGTGCCGCTTCTGCACGGTGGCGATGCCGTAGGTGTCGTTCTCCTCGGCGTAGTCCTCCGAGCCGATACGGAAGAAGCCGCGGTCGAGCAGCCGCACGGCGCAGGCGAGCACCTTCTCGCGCGGCATCCCGTCCCGGCCGATGTCCGCGACCACGCGCCGGCGCAGCCGCGGGAGGGCGCGGGCGAAGTGGATCATCGACTCGAACTTCTCCGCGTCGCGGCGCTCGCGCCAGCGGTCGTGGTAGCGGTACTGCTTGCGCCCCGCCGCGTCGATGCCGGTGGCCTGGATGTGGCCCATCGGATAGGGGCAGATCCAGACGGTCTCCCAGGCCGGCGGGATGGCGAGCTCGCGGATGCGCTCAAGCACGGTCGGCTCCGTGATCCGCCGGCCGTCCTCGTCGAGGTACTCGAAGCTCTTGCCGCGCCGGCGACGCGCGATTCCGGTGTCCGAGCAGTCCACTCGTCTCAGCCTGGCCATGGCGCCTCCCATGCCCGCTCGGAGTACCGGCCAAAACCATACGCATGACGTCTGGGGTCCCCACCCGGCCGGGCGCGGCCCCCGGCCCGCTAGAAGCGCTCCCGCAGCCGCTCCACCAGCTCGGGTGAGCGCGCCGCGAACGTCCGGGAGCGCATCTGCAGGTCGAGCGCGTCTCCGCCCGGCAACGCGACCGTGCCGCCGGCCTCGCGCACGATCAGCTGCGCCGCCGCCACGTCCACCGAGCGCACCTCGCGCAGGGTGAGCATCGCGTCCAGGCGGCCACCTGCAACCAGGCACATCGACGCGGCGACCGACCCCAGTGCGCGCAGCCGCCGCGCACCCAGCGCCCCGAGCACCTCCGAGG
>JACCSF010000219.1 GCA_013813135.1 Thermoleophilaceae bacterium
GCGCTGCGCTGGGCCAAGGAGAGCGGACGCGGCCGCGCGCGCCGCTACGACCCCGAGCACGTCTTCGTCGTGACCGAGGAGCAGCGCGAGGACTTTGCCGGCCTGATCGCCCGCCCGGACGCGGTGCGCCCCGTGTTCCAGCCGATCGTGTCGCTGGCGAGCGGCGAGCCGGTGGGCTACGAGGCGCTCGCGCGCTTCGAGGGCAAGCCCGGCCTGCCGCCGTCGTGGTGGTTCGCGCAGGCGCATCGCTTCGGGCTCGGCGCGGCGCTCGAGGCGCAGTCCGTACGCGCCGCTGTGGCGGCGCACAACCGCCCGCCGGGCACCTTTCTGTCGGTCAACCTGAGCCCGTCGGCGCTCGTCGCGCCCCAGGTCACTGAGCACCTGCCGAGCGACCTGCGTGGGCTGGTGCTCGAGATCACCGAGGAGGAGCGCGTATTCGACGTCGACGGGCTCCAGCGCCACCTCGACCCGCTGCGCGCTCGCGGCGCGCGCATCGCGGTGGACGATGCCGGCGAGGGCTACGCCGGCCTGCAGCAGGTGATGAGCATGCGCGCCGACATCATCAAGCTCGACCGCGCTCTGGTTGCCGACGTCCACGCCGACCCGGCCAAGGTCGCGCTGATCGGGTCGCTGGTCCACTTCGCGCGCAGCACGGGGGCGGCGATCTGCGCCGAGGGGATCGAGACGCTGGACGAGCTGCGCGTGCTGATCCACCTGGGCGTGGCCTACGGGCAGGGTTGGACGCTCGGGCGCGCGGGAGCTCCGTGGCCGCGGGTGAACGCGGAGGCGGCGCGGCTGTGCCGCGAGCTGCGTTCGGTCCAGGCCAAGATCGTGCCGCTGGGGGAATCGCCCCCGCTGCGGAGAGGGGCATAGGCGATGGCGCCCAACACGCTGGCGGTGCTCGCGCGGCTCGGGACGACGTTCGAGCGGACCGCGGCGGTGCGCGACGAGGCGGATCTGCAGGACGTGCTGGAGGACGTGGCGCGCGCCATCAGCGAGGTGCTCGGCTACCGGGCCGTGGTGATCAACGTCTACCGATACGCCTTTGACGACATGCTCACGGCAGCCGCCGTCGGCACCGACGAGTCGATTCATCAGCTGCTGGGGACGATCTCGCCCAAGCACAGCTGGACGCCGCTGCTGGACGACCGTTTCCGGCGCCGGGAGGGCGCCTACTTCGTCCCCGACGGCGAGTTCGACTGGGACGAGCTCGGCGTGGACACCTACGTGCCGGACCTCGAGCCCAGCGACGACCCGAACGCCTGGCTGGCCGGCGACGCCCTGTTCGTGCCGCTGCGGGACGCCCGCCACGAGCTGCTCGGCGTGATCTCGGTGGACGAGCCCGAGACGTGTCTGCGACCCACGGACGAGGAACTGGACGTGCTCGTCACGATCGCCCAGCACGCCGCGCTGGCGATGCGGATCGGCCAGGACATGGCCAACGACATGGAGCACCAGCGCATGCTCGAGCGGGTGCTCGAGGTGTCGGCGCGGCTGACGGAGGCCAGCGACGTGGACGCGGTGCTGGGAGCCGTCTCCGACGGCATCCGGGACGCGCTCGGGTTCGACAAGGTGCTGATCGGGATCGCCGAGGAGCCGAGCCACCCGCTCGTGACGAGAGCATCCTCCGGATGGCCTCCCGACGCGCCCGCGCTCGACCACGGGGCCAGCCTCGAGGCGCTCGAGGGCCTCTTCAGCGCGGACTTCGAGGTAGCCGGCTGCTACCTGCTGCCGGCACAGGTGGCCGAGGACCGGCTCGGCATCGTGGACTTCCCGTACCGCTCGGGGCTGAACGGACGCGGCCCGCACGCGTGGTCACGCCACTGGCTGATGGTGCCACTGGTGGAGGGCGACCGGCGCATCGGCGTGATCTGGGTCGACGACCCGCGCGACCGGCTGTTGCCGACCCGCGCTCGCCTGCAGGCGCTGCGGCTGTTCGCCAACCAGGCGGTCGCGGCCGTCCACACCGCCAAGCAGGCGGCCCAGCTGCGGCACGAGGCGCTGCACGACGCCCTCACCGGACTTCCGAACCGGCGCGCGTTCCGGGCGCGAGTGGTGCGCGAGATCGAGGGCGGCGATGGCCTCGCGATCGTGCTGTGCGACATGGACAACCTCAAGATCGTGAACGACACGCGCGGGCACGACGCCGGCGACAAGGCCCTCCAGCTGCTGGCCGACGCGCTGAGCAGCCAGCTGCGCCACAGCGACGAGGCCTACCGCATCGGCGGCGACGAGTTCGGGGTGGTGCTGCCTGGCACGGGCCCGGTGGACGCGGAGGGGGTGATGAGGCGGCTGCGCAGCGCGGTCATGTACCGCCTCTCGCCGGGCGGCGACCCGATCGAGGCCAGCTTCGGCATCGCGGTGTTCGAGCCCGGCGACGACCCCGAGCGCGTCGTGGCCAGAGCCGACGAGGCGCTCTACCAGGCCAAGCGCCGGCGTGCGGACTCGGTGGCCGAATCGGCTTGAATCCACGCGGGTTCCGGCAGCGCTCACCGCGGCTAGGCGCGCAGCCGGTAGCCCTTGGAGAACAGCCGCAGGTTGAGCGCGAACAGCGAGAACGTGGCCAGGAAGAGCAATCCGAGCGAGAGCGCCACGTTCGCCTCGGAGTAGCCGAGGAAGCCGTAGCGCACGAGGTTGATCATGTAGTAGACGGGGTTGAAGTGCGTGAGCGTCTGGAACGGCTCGGGCAGCAGAGAGGCCGAGTAGAAGACGCCGCCGAGGAAGATGAGTGGCTGGAGCACGAACGTCTGCGCAAACGAGACGTCGTCGAACTGCTCGGCCCGAACCCCGACGAGCACGCCGAGCTGGGCGAAGAAGAACCCGACCAGCAACAGCGCCGGCACCAGCACCAGCACGTGGTCGACGGGGAGGTCGACCAGCACGGAAGCCGCAACGAACGTCAGGGTCGCGACGAGCATCCCGCGCAGGAACCCGCCGAGCGAGAAGGCGAGCTGCAGCTCCAGCGGCGAGGCGGGCGACGAGAGCTGATCGTCGATCGCCCGCTGGAACTTCTGCTGGAGGATCGACGAGGAGTTGTTGGCGAACGCGTTGATCGCCCAGGCCATCATGATCAGGCCGGGGATGACGAAGACGACGTAGTCGATCCCGTGCAGCTCGTCGATGCGCGAGCCGAGCGCGGCGCCGAAGACCGAGATGTAGAGGAAGGTCTCGAGCAGGGGCGCGCCGACCGTCTGCCGCTTGATCTTGAGGAAGCGGCTGACCTCGCGCCGGACCAGGCTGAAGAAGCGGATCTGGGCCGAGGTCATGGCGCGTCCGCCGCGATACGCGCTCGCGACAGCTCCGTGCGGCCGACCAGTCCGAGGTAGGCGTCCTCAAGGCTGGTTACGCCATACGTCTCCGCCAGCTCCTCGCTCGAGCCCTGGGCGATGATCTGGCCTTCGTTGATGAAGGCGATCCGGTCGCAGAGCTGGTCGGCCTCTTCGAGGTAGTGGGTCGTGAGCAGGATCGTCGTTCCCTCGCTGTTGATGCGCTGGACGTACTGCCACAGCTCGAGGCGCAGCTCGACGTCCACGCCGGCGGTGGGCTCGTCGAGGATCAGCAGCCTGGGCCGGTGCATCAGGGCACGGGCGAGCACCAGCCGGCGCTTCATGCCTCCCGAGAGCGTCCGGTTGCGCTCGTTCCGCTTGTCCGTCAACGAGAAGGCCTCGAGCAGCTCGGCGGAGCGCACCTTCCGCTCCTTTCTGGGCATCCCGAAGTAGCCGCCGTGGTAGTCGAGCGTCTCCTCGACGGTCAGAAACCAGTCCAGATTCAGTTCTTGCGGCGCGAGGCCGACGGCCAGGCGCGCCTGCTCGTAATGGTCGACGGCGTCGTTGCCGAAGACGTGGATGGTTCCGGACGTGGGCTGGGCGAGCCCCGTCGTGCAGTGGATCAGCGTCGACTTGCCGGCGCCGTTCGGGCCCAGGAGCCCGAAGAACTCGCCCGCCTTGATGTCGAGCGACACGCACCGCAGGGCCTCGGTGCCCGTCGGGTAGCGCTTGACGAGGTCGGCGATCTCGAGGGCCGGCGGGGACGCGTGGTTCATCGGCCGTCGATGCTAGAGACCGCCGGCAGTCGGCTCCTCGGGCAATCCACGAGCCCCGGCCCGCCTTGCACGTCCCCTTTTGGAATGCGAACATGCGTTCGTGTCCTATGTAGAGCTCCACTGCCACTCGGCCTACTCGTTCCTTGACGGGGCCTCGCATCCCGTGGAGCTGGCCGCCGCGGCGGCCGCTCAGGGCCATGCGGCGCTGGCGCTGACCGACCATGACGGGCTGCACGGCGCCATGGAGATGGCGCAGGCGCTTAAGCCGCTCGGGATCAGGCCGATCACCGGGGCCGAGCTGACCCTCGACGATGGCACCCACCTCACGCTCCTGTGCCAGACGCGCGCGGGCTACACCAACCTCTGCCGCCTGATCACCGCCGCCCACTGGCCCACGCGGCGTTGGGCGCGCGAGGGATGGTCGGAGCCGGTGGCACAGATCGCGCAGGGCCTGCGGCCGGCCCAGGACCCTCTCGACAGCGAGCCGAGCGTGACGCTGGCGGATGTCGAGCGTTACGCCGAGGGGCTCGTCTGCCTATCCGGCTGCGCTCGCGACGGCGCCGTGGCCGCGCGGATCGAGAGGGGGGAGCACCCGCAGGCGGCCGCCGTCGCACGCCACCTGCTCGCCGCCTTCGGCCCCGACCGCTTTCGCATCGAGCTGCAGCGTCCCTACTGGCGCAACGACCGCCGCCGCAACAAGCTGCTCGCCGAGCTGGCTGAGCGCCTGGGAGTGCCCTGCGTCGCCACCGGCAACGTGCACGCGCACTCGCGCGAGCGCACACCGCTGCAGGACGCGATGGTCGCTGTCCGCCTGGGGGCCACTCTCGACGAGACCGAGCCCCGGCGGCGCGGCAACACCTCCCACGTCCTGACCCCGCCCGAGCGGATGGCCGAGCGCTTTCGCGACCATGCCGAGGCCGTCGCCGAGAGCGGGCGCCTGGCGGAGCGCCTGACCTTCGACCTCACCGAGGACCTGGGCTACCGCTACCCCGGCTCGGAGGACCCTGACGCCGACCGCAAGCTGGCGGAGCTGTGCCGCGACCGGCTGGACGAGCGCTACCGGAAGGGTGTCGGTGCGCAGCCGGCCGGGCCGGCTGCTTCCGCACTGCGCCCCGGGGCGCTCGCGCGGCTGGAGGAGGAGTTGCATGTGATCCGCCACCTGCGCCTGTCGGGCTTCTTCCTGCTGCACCGGGACATGCTCGAGCTGGCGCGCGAGGTGGCCTGCGAGGTGCGCGGGCGCGAGTCGGCCCGGCGGCTGTTGCCGCCCGGCCGCGGCCGCGGGTCGAGCGTGTCCTCGATCGTCTGCTACCTCACCGGCCTCTCGCACATCGACCCGATCGCGAACGAGCTCTGCCTGGGTCGCTTCCTCAACGAGGAGCTGACCGCGCTGCCCGACATCGACCTCGACTTTCCGCGCGACATCCGCGACGTGCTGATCCCGCGTGTGCACGACCGCTACGGGCGCGACCGCTGCGCGCTCGTGGCCGCCTTCTCGACGTTCATGGTGCGCAGCGCGGTGCGCGACTTCGCCAAGGCGCTCGGCCTGCCGCCTGGGGAGATCGAGCGGCTGGCGCGGGCGGTCGACCCCTGGAAGGAGCGCAACGACATCGAGGATGAAGTTCCCTGCGCACCCGGCCGAGCCGGGCGCTTCGGGCCGGACGTGCCGCAGCCCACGCGGCGCTCGCCGCGCTGGGACGCGCTGGTGAAGCTCGCCCGCGATGCCTGGGGGCTGCCGCGCCACCAGTCGCAGCACCCGGGCGGCATGGTGATCTCGACCCAGCCACTGATCGACCTCTGCCCGGTGCAGCCCGCCTCGATGGAGGGGCGCCAGATGGTGCAGTGGGACAAGGATTCCTGCGGCGACGCCGGTTTCCTCAAGATCGACCTGCTCGGCCTCGGGATGCTCTCGGCTGTCGAGCGCTGCGTCGACGAGATCGCGCGCGTGCGCGGCGAGCGCATCGACCTGTCGCGCATCCCCTACGACGACAAGGAGGTCTACGCCCGCGTCCAGGAGGCGGAGACGATGGGGGTGTTCCAGATCGAGTCGCGCGCGCAGATGCAGATGCTCAAGCGCACCCGGCCCGAGAACCTGGACGACCTCACCGTGCAGGTGGCGCTGGTGCGACCGGGGCCGATCCAGGGCGGCGCGGTGCACCCCTACATCGAGCGGCGCAAGGCGCTGCGCGCGGACCCGGGGTTCCAGGTTCCCTACGAGCACCCCTCGCTCGAGCCGGTGCTGCGCGACACGCTCGGCGCGATCGTCTTCCAGGACCAGGTGCTGGAGGTGGCGATGGCCTTCGCCGGCTTCAGCGTGGGGCAGGCGGAAGGGCTGCGCCGCGCGATGAGCCGCAAGCGCTCGGAGGCTGCGATCCGCGCCTACGAGGAGAAGTTCGTCGCCGGAGCGGTCGAGCGGGGCGCCGCGCGCGAGTCGGCCGAGCGGGTCTGGTCGCAGATAGTGGGCTTCTCGGGCTTCGGCTTCCCCAAGGCGCACTCGGCCGCCTTCGGGCTGCTCGCCTACCAGTCGAACTGGCTGCGCGTCCACTACCACCCGGAGTTCCTCTGCTCTTTGCTGAACGAGCAGCCGATGGGCTTCTACCCGCCCGACTCGCTTGTGCACGAGGCGCAGCGCGTGGGCGTGGAGGTGCTGCCGCCCTGCGTGGTCGCCAGCGGCGCCAGGTGCAGCGCGGAGCGCAACGCCGTCCGGCTCGGCCTCGGCTACGTCAACGGCGTCAAGGAGGGCGAGATCCGCGCGCTGGCGGCGGAGCGCGCGGAGGGCGGCCCGTGGCGCTCGCTCGGCGACCTCGCCGCGCGCTCTGGCGCCTCCGCGG
>JACCSF010000238.1 GCA_013813135.1 Thermoleophilaceae bacterium
CGCCCCCGCGGCAGCGGTGCCTGCGCGTCGTGTCCGGGCGAATTCGCGAGGAGTGGCCGTGATTCGTTGCAGCGCCGGGTGCAGCACAGGCCGACCTTCGGGGCTCTAGCAAGCGGTCTGGAGCCGATTCCGGGTCGGTCTACGGAACCGAAAGTCAGAGGTTCGAATCCTCTCGGGCGCGCTCAGTCGTAGAGCGCGATCCCGCGCCTGGAGCGGGATCGCGGCCGGTCCAGGCCGCGCGCCAGCTTCCCGTCTCGCCCCGTCGCACCCCGGCGGTTCCGGCCGTCGATGCAGCGATCGGGTGGAGCGTGGGCGCGAAGGCGAAGTGATCGGGACCTCCACCACCACTCGCAACGAGGTGGTCGAGCTGTCCAGCCCGCGGAGCCGCGCCGCGTGCGCGGCTACCCCACCGTGCGGCAGCCCAACACGGTCGCCGTCGACCCGCCTCGAGCCGGGTATTCGTCGCCTCGCGCACCAACAGCAGCTGCATCTGTTCGACACCTAGCGCGCCGAGTTCTTTGACGGTTCCGTTACGGGCAGCCCAAGAGGCCTTCCCCCGCGCCTGCGCGCCCTTAGAGTGCGCCGGACGCAGCCTCACGGAGCCGCGGAACAAGCAACGGAGGAAGGCCATGACCGGACGGCTGCAGAATAAGGTGGCGCTCATCACCGGCTCGGACTCCGGGATCGGGCAGGCCACGGCGATCGAGTTCGCCAAGGAGGGCGCGGACGCGGTCGTGCACTACCTCGATGATGCGGGCGGGGCCGAGCACACCCGCGAGGCGATCACGGCGGCGGGCCGGCGGGCGATCGTCGTGCAGGCCGACATTACCGACGAGCAGCAGGTCGAGCGGCTCTTCGACGCGGCGACGGAGGCCTTCGGCACCGTGGACATCCTGATGAACAATGCCGGCGTCGACGCCTCTGGCGCCGAGGTCGCCGACCTCTCGACCGAGGTCTTCGACCACGCGATCCGGGCGAACCTGTACGGAGCGTTCTTCTGCTGCCGGCGCTACATCCGGCTGCGCAAGGCGGCCCGGGGGTCGGGAGGCAAGATAATCAACGTCACCTCGGTGCATCAGGAGATCCCCAATGCTGGTGGGGCCGACTACGACTGCTCCAAGGGAGCGCTGCGCAACCTCACCCACGTCCTCGCCCTCGAGCTGGCGCCGCTGGGAATCAACGTGAACAACCTCGGCCCGGGCATGGTCCTTACGCCGTTCAACCAGCCTGCCATCGACGATCCCGAGCTGCTCGACAAGCAGGTACAGAGCATCCCGTTCAAGCGGGCGGCCGATCCGGCCGAGATCGCCCGCCTGGCCGTATTCCTCGCATCGGCGGACAGCGACTACGTGACCGGCTCCACCTACTTCATGGACGGGGGGCTGATGCAGAACGTGGGCCAGGGCGCTTGACGAGGGCCGCGGGCGGCGTCCGCCGGGCTGGGCTTGAGCCATGATCGGTCGCCCGCCTCACGAGATCTGGAAGGACAGCCTCGAGGACGGGCAGCGCCGCCTCGCCCGGCCGGCGCCGGTCCTGGCCGCCACCGCTCGTGCTCGGCGGCCTTTACATCACGCTCGGCCTGCTCGCGCTCGTGGTGAGCACCGGGGCTCTGACCAGGGTCATGCCCGAGCCGACCGCCCACATCTTTGGGGTCGCTGACGTTTGGCATCGGCTTCGTCTTTCTCACCGTGGGGCGTTCCGAGCTGTTCACCGAGAACTTTCTGATCCCGGTCGCCGCGGTGTTCTCCGGCCACAGCTCCAGGCGCTCGGTCGCGCGCCTGTGGGCGATCACGTTCGCCGGGAACCTGACTGGCATCGGGCTGTTCGCGCTGATCCTGACGGCCCCTGGCGTCCTCGAGGGCGAGGCGCTGCAGGCGGCCGGCGAGCTGGCGACCACGCTGACGGAGCGCGATTTGCCGGCCGCCGCGCTCAGCGCCGTCCTGGCCGGAGCGGTCATCACGACGTTCACCTGGCTCGCCGAGGCCTCCGAGAGCGACCTCACGCGAGTGCTGATCGCCCTGCTGATCGGCTTCGTCCTGCTCGCGCCGAGCACCAACCACTCGGTCGTGGGCTTCGGCGAGGTCCTCCTCGGCATCCTCGCCGGCACGACGGGCGCCGGCTGGGCCGATCTCGCGCGGAACACCGCGATCGCCGTCGCGGGCAACGTGGTCGGCGGAGTGCTGCTCGTCGCGTTCCTCCGTGGCGTCCAGGCCGAGGCGGAGCTGAGCTGACGAGCCCCATGAGACTGCCGCTCACGCCGCGAAGGTGCCGCACGGCCACGCATCGAGCTTTACGCGGTCTCCTCCTGGCGGCGGGTCGCCTGGTCGATGCTCCATGCGGCGGTGGTGAGGCCGACGTGCGAGAAGGCCTGCGGGAAGTTGCCCAGCAGCGCACCGCTCCGCGGATCGATCTCCTCGGCCAGCAGGCCGACGTCGTTGGCGTGGCCCAGGACGTGCTCGAAAACCTCGCGGGCGCGGTCCAGCTCGCCGGCCTGCGCGAGGCAGTTGGCAAGCCAGAACGAGCAGATGACAAACGCGCCCTCATCCTCGCCGGCTCCGCTCCAGCGCTTTACGAGGCCGCCGTGGGAAAGGTCGCGGTCGACCGCGTCGATCGTCGCGCGCATGCGCTCGTCGCCGGCGGGCAGGAAGCCCATGATCGGCATCAGGAGCACGCTGGCGTCGAGCCTGTCGGAGCCGAAGGCGCCGGCGTAGACGCCGCCGCGCTCATCGAAGGCCTGCTCGAGGATCGCCGTGCGGATCTCGTTGCGAGCGGTCGCCCACGCCTCGGCACGCGCCGCGGGACCGAGCTGCGGTGCCAGTTTCACGGCGCGGTCGAGCGCCACCCAGCACATGAGCTTCGAGCTGGTGTAGTGACGCTCTCCCTCGCGCCCCTCCCAGATCCCCGCGTCGGTGTCGCGCCAGCCGGCGGCGGCGCGCTCGGCGAGATCGCACAGGAAGCTGGTGGTCAGCGGGTCGTCGGGGTCGAGCTGGTCGCGCAGGATGTGGGCCGCCTCGAGGACCTCCCCCATGACGTCCAACTGGCGCTGGCGCCAGGCCTCGTTGCCCACCCGCACCGGCCGGCTGCCGCCGTAGCCCGCGAGGTGGTCGAGCTGGTGCTCGCTCAAGTCGCGCTCGCCCTCCACCCCGAACATGATCTGGACTTGGCGGTCGCGCTGCAGGCCCACCGCGGCGGCCATCCAGTTGAAGAGGCGCTGGCTCTCGTGCGGGCAGGCGGCGACCCACAGCGCGCGCAGGGTCAGGCTGGCGTCTCGGAGCCAGGCGAACCGGTAGTCCCAGTTGGCCTCGCCGCCCGGGATCTCGGGCAGCGAGGTCGTGGGCGCCGCGACGATCGCGCCGCTGGGCTGGTAGGTGAGCGCCTGCAGGACGAGGGCGCTGCGGTTCACCGCGTCGCGATACGGCCCTTTGTAGCCCTCGTGGCCAGCGACCCAGGAGCGCCAGCCCGCGACCGTGTCCTCCAGCGCGCGGGCTGGGTCGACCGGCTCGAAGCGCGACCGCGGAAGGCCGTGGTGCACGGCGAAGGCCGCCCGCTCGCCCTCGGCGAGCATCGGGTGCGCCGACGCGGTCGCATCCTCAATATCCAGCTGTACACCGGTGGCCAGCAGGAGCGCGCTCGCGCCACCGCGGGTCCGCACTCCCGCCTCCACCCGCTCAAGCACCGGCACGACCAGACCGTACTCGGGGCGCGGCGCGAACTCGACGGCGATCTCGACGCGCCCGGCGAGCGCCTCGGCGAGGCGCACGATGGCGTGCGGCGAGCGCAGCCCGATGTCATGCCCCCGGGCGCCGTGCTCAAGCGCCAGCGCGTCGGTGAGTCGTAACGTCCCGGACGCGGTGCGGAACGTCGTGCGCAGCACCATGGTGTCCTCGACGTACTCGCGCTGGACCTCGTAGGGCTCGATCGGCCGGACCGCGAAGTGCCCCGCGGCCGGATCGAGCAGGCGCGCGAGGGCGCTCGGCGAGTCGAAGCGCGGCGCGCACCACCAGTCGATCGACCCGTCGCGCGCGACCAGCGCGGCCGAATGGCAGTCGCCGATGAGCGCGTAGTCGGCGATCGGCCGGCTTACCCGCTGCGCGTCCAAAATTCGAACGACCGACGCTCAGCGCGTCGCCGCCGGCTCCTCGACGAAGCGTGTCGCGGCGACGAGCAGCAGGCCACCGATGCCCACCCCGAGGAAGAAGGCCAGCGCCGTGCCGTCGTCGTCGAAGCCGAAGATGAACGGCGCCACGATCAGCGCCGCCGTGAAGACGTAGTCGATGATGCCGTGAACGGCGGGCGAGATGAGCTTGACGAGCCCCGGGCCCCAGGCCGTCGTGGCCCCGACGAAGAGCTCGGCGACACCGGCCACCACGCACACCGTCGTGGCGGTGTCGTCGTCGAACCCGAGCACGAACGGCGCCAGAACGAGCACCGCCCCGAGCACGTAGTCGAGCATCCCGTGGACGCGCGCCGGAACTGGCCCCCGATTCAGCACGGAGACAGGCTACCGGCGGTGAGCGGGTCAGCCCTTCGCGTTCCAGAAACCGTAAGCCAGCCGCGGCCCCGGGCCCGATGGGCCTGCCGGCGAGCCGTTCCGCCAGCCGCGAGGCGAGCGCCATGATGGCCTCTGCGGCCGACGCGTCGCGTCGGCACGATCGGCTGGGATGCCACCGCGATCGTGGTGGCGAGGCCACGGCGGGTGAGGAGTGCGGGCTCGGCTATGCCTTCGTCGGACTCCGGCGCGTCGGTGGGGATGGTGTAGGCGCCGACCTCCAGCCGCCGCACGGCGGGACCGGTCGCCGTCGGGCCGGCGGTCGCGGTCATGAGCGGCCGGGGAGGAACTCCTCCACCTTGTCGCGCAGCGTCTGGCGGATGATCCCGCGCGAGCCCGGGTCGCGCTTGAGCAGCTGCTGGTCAGCGCCTTGGCCTGCTCGATGGTGATGTGCGGTGGCAGCGGCGGCACCTCGGGGTCCGTGAGCGCCTCGATCACGACGGGCCGATCAGCGCTCAGCGCCGCGTCCCACGCCGGGCCGACCTGGCCGGGCGTCTCGACGCGGATGCCCCGCAGACCAATGAGGTCTGCGTAGGCCGCGTAGGGAAAGTCGGGCAGCTGTTGGGCGGCTTCGAACTTGGGGTCGCCCTCCACCGCGCGCTGCTCCCATGTCACCTGGTTGAGGTCACGGTTGTTGAGCACCAGGACGATCAGGCGCGGGTCGCTCCACCGCTCCCAGTACTTGGCGACCGTGACCAGTTCGCTGTTGCCGTTCATCTGCATCGCGCCGTCGCCGACGAGCGCGATCGCGACGCGGTCGGGGAACGCGAACTTCGCGGCGATCGCATACGGCACGCCGGGCCCCATCGTCGCCAGCGTCCCCGACAGCGACGCCTTCATGCCGCGGCGAAGCTTCACGTCGCGGGCGAACCAGTTGGCCGCCGATCCGGAGTCCGACGACAGGATGGCGTTGTCGGGCAGGCGCGAGCTGAGCTCCCAGAACACGCGCTGGGGGTTGATCGGATCTGCGTCGTTCATCGCCCGCTCCTCGAGCACACCCCACCAGTCGGCGACGTTGTCCTCGACCTTGTCGCGCCACGAGCGGTCGGCCTTGCGCTGCAGCAGCGGGATCAGTGCGCGCAGCGTTCGCGCGCTGTCACCCACCAAGTTGACCTCCATCGGATAGCGGATGCTGATCATCCGCGCGTCGATGTCGATCTGCACCCCGCGGGCGTCGCCCTCCTCGGGCAGGAACTCCGAGTAGGGGAAGCTCGAGCCGACCATGAGCAGCGTGTCGCAGCCCGTCATCAGATCCTAGCTCGGCTTCGTCCCGAGCAAGCCGATCGATCCGGTCACGAAGGGCAGGTCGTCGGGGACGGCGGCCTTCCCGAGCAGCGCCTTGGCGACGCCCGAGCCGAGCAGCTCGGCGACCTCGAGCACCTCGTCGGTGGCGCCCAGCGCCCCCTGGCCGACCAGCATCGCCACGCGCTCGCCGGCGTTGAGAACGTCGGCCGCCTGCCGCAGCGCCGCCTCGTCGGGGACGACGACCGGTACGGCGTAGCCGGCACCGGAGTGGACGGTCCCGTGCGCCCGCGGCGCGTCGGGCACCGCGTCCTGCTCCTGGAGATCGTTGGGGACGATCAGGCAGGTCACGGTCCGCTCGGAGCGGGCTATGCGCAGGGCCCGGTCGACCAAGTGGCGGATCTGCGCCGGATCCGCCGCCATGTGCACGTACTCGTGCGCGACATCCTTGAACAGCGACAGGAGATCGACTTCCTGCTGGTAGTTGCCGCCGAGCGCGGTCTGCGCCTGCTGGCCGACGATCGCCAGCACGGGCTGGTGGTCGAGCTTGGCGTCGTAGAGGCCGTTGAGCAGGTGGATCGCCCCCGGGCCCGAAGTCGCGAGGCACACCCCGACCTCGCCGGTGAACTTGGCGTGTGCGCAGGCCATGAACGCCGCCATCTCCTCGTGGCGTACCTGCACGAACTCGAGCGGTCCTTCCTGATCGATGCCGCCGCCGGCGCGGTCGAGCGCCCCCATGATCCCGTTGATCCCGTCGCCCGGATAGCCGTAGATGCGCCGAACGCCCCCGGCCGCCAGGCGCTCGAGCAGGTGGTCGGCGACCGTGGCGCTCATGAGGAGCTCTTCTCGAGGGCGGCAAAGGCCAGCCCGGTCGCCGCCGCGTAGACGGCGTGATGGAAGGCGTCGATAGCCAGCTCCTTCGGCTCGGACTCCCACGCCGGCGGAGCGACATCGAGCGTCGGCAGCATGACCTGAGCTGAGCCCCAGACCGCAGTGAAGTGGGGGAGGACCGCCTTGCCGCCATCGAGGCCCGCCGCGTGGAGCAGGCCGCGAACCGCGCCCCACGACGTCCCGTAGC
>JACCSF010000258.1 GCA_013813135.1 Thermoleophilaceae bacterium
GTTCGCGCTCGTACCCGCTCGCCTCGCGCTGCGCGGCGCGGCTTCGATCCAGGTAGCCGCCGCAGCGGCTGGAGCCGTGTTGGCCGCCACGGGGGTCGCGCTGATCGGGCGGGCTGGCCGCGCCGCCGCCAGTCCGAGATCGCGCGGCTGCTTTTCTCCGCGGGCTTCTTCCTTGTCTGTGCGGGAACGGTCGGCATGCTCGCGGGTGTGGGGCTCTACCACTGAGCTCGCGTCAGAGTACGCAGAGGGCCTGGGCTGATCTCGGAAAGCGGAAGTGGCCCACGTGCAGGGACTTCGCAAAATGGGCTAGCCGGACTCGAACCGGCGACCTCGTGGGTGCGATCCAGGCTCGCAGTGCTGGACGCTTCCGAAAGGACGCGGCCCTCTGATTTCGCCCCCCCGGGCGCCGCGAAACGCTCAGGCGGCGGCCACTGCCGGCGCCCTCGCGACCTGGTTGCGCCCGGCGCGCTTGGCCTCGTAGAGCGCGGCGTCGGCCGCCCTGAATAGCTCGTCGAAGTCGATGTCCTCGCCCGCCGCCGCGCCAAGCCCGACCGACGCGGTGACCGGCAGCCCGCCCGGCTGCGCCGACTCGATCGCTGCCCGGACCCGCTCTGCCACCGGCACGGCGCGGTCGAGGTCGCAGCCGGGGAGCAGGACGAGGAACTCCTCGCCGCCGACTCGATAGACCTGCTCGCTGGGCCGCAGCGCGCGGCGGACCACCTGGGCGGCGTCGACCAGGACGGCATCGCCGCGCTGGTGACCGTGGAGATCGTTGATCGACTTGAACAGGTCGAGGTCGCACAGGAGCAGCGCGAGCGGCCTGCCGGTGCGCCGCGCGTCGGCGCGCAGGTCCTCGAAGCGCGTTTCCAGGGCCCTGCGATTGGGCAGCCCCGTGAGAGAGTCGAAGACGGATTCGGATCGCTTCTGCGACTCGGCTTTCATGAGCGCGTGTGCGAAGGCCACGAGCCCGAAGCTCGCCGCGGCCGTGACGATCACCCGCGCCGGGTGCGCCGCGAAGCCCGAGGGATCGACGCCGGCCGTGGCGCCGAAGATCAGGAGCTCCGTGAGCAGCAGCCCGGCGGCCACTACGCGGGCCGTCCCGAAACGCGCCGGCAGGCCGACGATGCCGAGCAGGAACACGATCAGCAGAGGGCTCTGCGACGCCCCCGTGAGAGCCACGGCCACGGCGATCAGGACTTGGGCGAGCACGACCGCGAACGCGATCGGGTACTCGGGTCGCGTGCTCGCCGCGATGAGCGGGCTGAGCAACGCGTAGACGACGACCTGGACGGCGACCAGCGCCAGCGGCACCCAGCCCAGCCACGGGACCGAGATCGCGAAACCGACGCCAAGTGCGCCGAACATGACGGCGCGCGCCCCCTGCAGACGCTCCTCCATGTCGAGCAGGCGCGCGCGGTCGAATTCCGTCGGGCAGAGCCACGTACCGGCCTCGTCGGATTCCCGCTTCACACGGGGGTCATCGGCAGCCCCGGCGTGGGCCATGACTCTCAGCCTGTCAGCCCGCTACTGCCTGGCCAGGTACCAATTGAGAACGGCGTCGGGTCAGGGGGCTGTGGCAAGGACCCGAAGGAGCGCAGCCGCCGCGGTGGGGCAGAACTGGGTCCCTGCGCCGCCGGCGATCTCGGCCATCGCCCGGTCGGCGGGCATGGCCTTGCGATAGGGGCGGTCGCTGGTCATGGCGTGATAGGCGTCGCAGACCAGCGTGATGCGGCTGGCAAGCGGAATCTGCTCGCCGGCGAGTCCGTCCGGGTAGCCGCCGCCGTCCCAGCGCTCGTGCTCCGCGCGAATCGCCGGCGCGAGATGGGCGAGCTGCGGCACGTTGCCGATCAGCCGCTCGCTGAAGATCGGATGGGCACGCATCACCTCCCACTCCTCGTCTGTCAGCGGCGCGTCCTTGTTCAGGATCGCGTCAGGGATGGCGATCTTGCCGATGTCGTGCAGGAGCGCCCCCAACTCGACGTTCTTGGCCTCGGATACGCTGAGCCCGAGATCGCGGGCGACCGCTCCTGCGTGCGCCACGACGGCTTGGGAGTGCTCGCCGGTGTAGGAGTCGCGCGCGTCGACCGCCGCGATCAGCGTGGCCGCCGCCGACGCCTGAGACTCGAGTTGCTGCGCCTTGCCCTGTATCTCCTCGCGCTCGAGCTGGTCGGCGACGATTCGCGCGAAGACATGCAGGAACTGCAGCTCGCGATAGCCGAGCGAGGGCATCGCGTCGTGGCTCGCGGCGCACAAAGTGCCGTAGAGGCGGCCGTCGGAGAAGTGCAGGGGCACCGACGTGAACGCGCCGACGTCGGCGATCTGCGTGATCGGCAGCGACGCGGCACGGTCGTCGCCGCGGATGTCCGGGTTGATGTTCGGCAGCCGGCCCGTCATGACGCGCTGGCAGTAGGTCTGCTCGCTCGGTAGCGACACCCCCTCGCCGACGGAAAAGGACTCGGCGTCGCCATCGACGGCGCGCAGCGTCATCTTGTCGCCCACGATCTCGCTGGTGTACGCGACGTCCATGCCGAGGAACTCGCGCATCGCCTCGAGCGCAAGCGTCACGCTCGGCCGCTGCGCCAGCTCGCTCAGATTGCCGGCCACGTCCATCGACGAGACATGCGCGACCTCCGGCTCCGTGCGCCGCATCGTCCCCATTCGATCTTCTTCGGCTCGTAACGGTCAAACGATGACCCAGGACTCGGTTCAATGGACCATTCAAGGCGGGCGAGATGATGGCCGGGCCTCAACTCTCATTGTCCACCGCCCGCTGTCAGGTGACACGTCGGCTACGCGGGATCTGCCCCTGCCGGGTCCCCGAACATTTGGCCCCGCGAAAGAGCAGCGGCCGGATGAGCAGAGCGGGGCATGGATTGCGATAGCGGGCGCACTCTTCGATCGGCGAGACTTCGCGGCATGTCGCGACTCGATCGTCGTGTTGTCGCTGGCCTGCACCGAACCATTCCCGCGCTTCCCGTCCGCGACGTAGGTGCAGCGGTGGCGTATTACCGCGAGCGCTTCGCCTTCGACGCGCCCCACCAGGCCGGCGACTTTGCCGTCCTAGTGCGCGACGACGCCGTGCTGCATCTTTGGGGCGCTACCGACGAGGACTGGCGCTCGCGCGAGAACCTGGATCGACAGCCGATCTGCTCGGGCGCTGAGTCCTTTCTCGCAGGCACGGCGAGCTGCCGGATCGAGGTCTCAGATGTCGACGCCCTGTTCGCCGAACTGCAATCGGCGGGGGTGCTCCACGACGTCTCCCGCGCCGGCGTGAGTGCGACGGACTTCGGCACCAGGGAGTTCGCCACGCTCGACACAGACGGCAACCTCCTGACGTTCTTTCGCTGGAACCACAGCTAGGTCAGTCGGCGCAGCCACTACGCGCTCCGTCGCCTATCCATGACTCCCGCGGCTGCTGCGATGGACGACGGATGAAAATCAAGTGTCGGCTGGACTCTTTGGCCGCTCCTTGCGAGAGTTCTGGGTGGGCGTGGGTGACGACGAGCTAAAGCGCAGGGCCTGGGACGGACGCCCTGCCGCGTTGCTTGCCGCTTTGACGGCCTGAAGATGCGCGTCCCGGTGTCGCGCTCGCGCCCGCCTTCTTCTGGGCCTGGGTGGCGTGCCAGTCACGCACGGTGCGCGCATAGGCGGTCTCGGCCTGGCGTGCGAGCTCGCGCTCGGCCTCGCGGACTGCTTCGTTGGCGTGCCAGACGCCGGCTGCCTCGGGCGCGTAGCGCCGGTGGCCGGCGCTGAGCTCGAGGCGGCGCAGCTTCTTTTTGGTCAGCGACGGCTGGGCGTAGGCGTAGTCCTGCTCGCGCGTGAGCAGGCACCAGAACAGGCAGGCGAGCTTGCGCGCCGCGGCGACGATCGCGACGGAGTGTCCGCGGCGGGCGCGGACGCGTTGGTAGAAGGCGTGCAGCGGGCCGGGCTGGCGGACCGCCGTCCAGCACGCCTCGACGAGCGCGTGGCGGGCGCGGACCGAGCCCTGCTTTGAGATGTGGCCGTGGGTGGCTGGCCCGGGCCCGGACTGGCGCACGCGCGGATCGAGGCCGAGGTAGCCGACGAGCTTGCGCGGGCTCTCGAAGCGGCCGATGTCACCGATCGCGGCGAGGAAGCTCGCGGCGACGATCACATTCACCCCGGGCACGCTCATCAGCCGCTTGATCTCCTTGGAGCCGAGCGCGTCTTGGGCGATCAGCCGCTCGACCGCGGCGATCTCTGCGTCGAGGAACTCGATTGCTGGTCGGATCGCGACGACGCCGGAGCAGCTGGAGCTGTTCGCGGCGAGTCTTGGTCCGGACGATCGGGTCGCGCTCGAGGTGACGGGCAACGCGTGGGAGATCGCGCGGATCGTCGAGCCGCATGCGGCTAGACCCGCAGACGCGGACCGTCGAGGTGCTGCTCTCGCAGCGCACCAAGCGCAGCGCAATAGAGCGGATCCGCCAGCTCACACCGCGACAGTGGGGAGGCACGCTTGAGAGCTGCATCGCCCGCATCAACGTGTGGCTGCGCGGCTGGCACCAGTTCTTCGCGGCAAGCTCCGCCAGCGAGGAGTACACGTTGCGCGCGCTCGACGCCCACATCAGGCGTCGGCTGCGCGCGATCGTGCTGCGCCACTGGAAACGCCGACGAACGATCGCGCGCAACCTCGAAGCGCTCGGGGTCGCGCGGCACACCGCGTGGCGAAGGGTCTACATGGGACGCAGGTCCCTGTGGGCGCTCAGCCACGACCCGGCAGTCGACCGCGGCCTGCGCAACGCGTTCTTCGCCGAGCGCGGGCTGGTATCGCTGGTCGAGCTGCACCGCCGCGCGCACCCGGACATCGCCGCCCCCACCCAGCCACAACTGGACCTGGAGTGGGGATGATTCGAGGTCGCAAAC
>JACCSF010000279.1 GCA_013813135.1 Thermoleophilaceae bacterium
GGGCTGGGCGGCCGCCTTGGCGAGCGCCAGCTCGCGGGCGCGGCACAGCTCACCGTGCAGCTGGCCTGCCGGGAGACGTCCGGCGATGAAGGAGGCGAGCGCGCGCTGCTCGCCCTGGCACAGAGTCCTCGCCGTTGCCGATGCCTTGCCCACCGCCAGACGTTTTCTGCGCCCGGCGGATCGCTCCTCCCCCTGCACGAGAGCGCCCATGGTCCTAGGCCCAACGCCCGATGCCGGGCGGTGCTTCACAAAGTAAAGTAAAGGCGGATGCAAACGTTCTGGAGACTGCTCGGCTTCCTGCGCCCCTACCGGCGCTCGGTGCTGGTCTCCTTCGCGCTCGCGGCGGTCGCGATGGGCGCCGCGGTGCTGATTCCATACCTGGTCGGTCGCACCGTCGACGAGATCCGGGGCGACGGGGCCGACCTCTGGCCGCTCGCCCTCGCCGTCGTCGTCGCGGGTGTCCTGCGGCTGGCCTTCAGCGTGTCGCGCCGGGTCGTCGCGGGCCGGGTGTCGCTCGGCGTCGAGTACGACCTGCGCAACCGCATGTACCACCACCTGCACTCGCTCGAGCTGAGCTTCTTCGACTCCCAGCAGACCGGGCAACTGATGTCGCGCGCGACCGTCGACCTCCAGGCGGTCCGCTTCTTCCTCGGCTACGGCCTGATCTTCATTCTGCAGTCGGCGCTCACGATCGTGATCGCCGGCGGCGTGATGCTCGTGCTCGACCCCTGGCTGGCCCTGATCTCGCTCGCTCCGATGCCGTTCGTGATCTGGACCTCCTTCCGCTACGGGCGCCGCAACCGGCCCGCGAGCCAGGAGGTCCAGCAGCGCATCGCGGAGCTGACCGCCGAGGCCGAGGAGAACATCGGCGGGGTCCGGGTGGTCAAGGCGTTCGCCCAGGAGGACCGGCAGCTGCGGCGCTTCGACCGCGCCACCAAGCGTGTCTTCGAGCAGTCGATGGTGTCCACGCGGCTGCGGGCCTTCTACTCGCCCTTCATCGGCTTCCTCCCCCAGGTCGGCCTCGCCGCGCTGCTCTTCGTCGGTGGCAAGCAGGTAATCGACGGCCAGCTCTCCGAGGGCGACTTCGTCGCGTTCTACGGCTACGTGCTGATGCTCACGTCGCCCGTGCGGATGCTCGGAATGGCGCTGGGAATGGCGCAGCGCGCGGTGGCCAGCGGCGAGCGCGTCTTCGAGCTGCTCGACCGCGCTCCGCGCCTGACCGCCGTGCCGGGCGCCCCGCCACTGCCCCCCGGCGGCGGACGCGTCGAGCTACGCGACGTGACCTTCGCCTACGAGGGCCACGAGCCGGTGCTGCGCGGCATCGACCTCGAGGTGGAGCCCGGGCGCACCGTCGCGCTGGTCGGCCCGACCGGCTCGGGCAAGACCACGCTCATCTTGCTGATCCCGCGTCTCTACGACGTCGACGAGGGCGCCGTGCTGGTCGACGGAGCCGACGTGCGCGGCGTCGACCCGGCCTCCCTGCGGCGAGAGGTGGCTGTCGTGACCGACGACGCCTTCCTGTTCTCCGCCTCGCTGCGCGACAACATCGCGTACGCCCGTCCTGAGGCGAGCCACGACGAAGTCGTGGCGGCCGCTGCGCGTGCCGGTCTCGCGGAGATGCTCGACGACCTGCCTGACGGACTGGACACCCTGGTCGGCGAGCGCGGCCTGACGCTTTCCGGCGGCCAGCGCCAGCGCGTGGCGATCGCCCGCGCGCTGCTGGCCGAGCCGCGCATCCTGATCCTCGACGACGCCACGTCGAGCGTCGACGCGACCACGGAGAGCCAGATCAAGTCGGCGCTCGCCGAGGTGATGGAGGGTCGGACCACCTTCGTGATCGCCCACCGTCTGTCCACGATCGCTCTGGCAGATGAGGTCGTGGTGCTCGAGGACGGCCGGGTGGCCGCTCGTGGCACCCACGAGGAGTTGCTCGAGGATTCGCAGCTCTACCGCGAGATCGCCGAGAAGGGGTTGCCGGAGCAGGTGTTCCTCACGCGCGAGGACCCGGAGCGCGAGGTGGCGGGGCTGTGAGGAACCGCCGGCTGGGCCACCTCGTGAGCCTGCTGCGGCCCTACCGCGGCCGCGTGCTCGTGATGCTCGCCGCCCTCTGGGTCGCCACCGGCGCCGCGCTGGTCCCGCCGTACCTGGCCGGCGTCGCCATCGACGACGGCATCCACGGCCGCGACACCGGCGTCCTCACGTTGGTGCTGGTCGCCTTCATCGCGGCGGCGCTTATCAACTGGGGCGCCACCTACGTGCAGACCTACCTGATCAACTGGGTCGGCCAGCGCGCGCTCCAGGACCTGCGCATCGAGCTGTTCGGCCACCTGCAGCGGCTCTCCATCGGGTTCTACTCGCGCAACAGGACGGGCGTGCTGATCTCGCGCATCACCAACGACGTGCAGGCGCTCGACCAGCTGGTGACCGAGGGGATCCAGACGCTCTTCTCCTCCACCCTCACGCTGATCGGTATCGCGGTGATCCTGGTGCTGCTGGATCCGAGTCTGGCGTTGGTCACGTTCCTGACCTTCCCCGTGCTGTTCGCCGGGAGCATCGCGTTCCGGCTGGCCTCGAGCGGGGCGTACCGCCTCACGCGCGAGAAGATCGCGGCCGTTACCGCCTACCTGCAGGAGACCCTCTCGGGCGTGCGCGTCGTGCGGGCATTCGGGCAGGAGCAGCGCCACCGCACCCGCTTCGCGGAGCTGAACGACGAGCACCGGCGCGTGAACATGAAGACGGTCTACCTCAACGCCGCCTACTTCCCGACGGTCGAGCTGCTGTCGGCGGTGGCGACGGCGGCGATCCTGATCTACGGCGGCAACCAGGTGATCGACGGCGACAGCGCCGTGACGATCGGCGTGCTCGCCTCGTTCGTGTTCTACCTGCAGAGCTTCTTCGACCCGATCCAGTCGCTGTCGCAGCTCTACACGACATACCAGGCCGGCATGGCCGCGCTCGACAAGATCTTCGAGCTGCTCGACGAGGAGCCGGATCTCGGCGACAAGCCCGGCGCGATCGAGTTGCCGCGCGTGCGCGGGGAGATCGAGTTCGACGAGGTCAGCTTCTCCTACGACGGCGAGGCGCCGGCGCTGTGCGAGGTCGACCTGCGGATCCCGCCCGGGCAGACGGTCGCCCTCGTGGGCGCCACGGGCGCCGGCAAGTCGACGCTGGCAAAGCTGGTGGCGCGCTTCTACGACCCTGACCACGGTCGCGTGCTGGTCGACGGCCACGACCTGCGCGACGTGACCGAGCGCTCGCTGCGCTCCCAGCTCGGCATCGTGCCGCAGGAGGGCTTTCTGTTCTCGGGAACGATCCGGGACAACGTCGCGTTCGGTCGCCAGGATGCGACCGAGGAGGACGTGCGCGCCGCGGCGATCGCCGTCGGGGCGCACGAGTTCATCGAGCGGCTGCCCGACGGCTACGACTCTCAGGTGGGCGAGCGCGGCGGGCAGCTGTCCGCGGGACAGCGCCAGCTCGTCGCCTTCGCGCGCGCGGCGGCGGCCGACCCGCGCATCCTCATCCTCGACGAGGCGACGTCGAACGTCGACGTGCGCACCGAGGCTCAGATCGAGCGCGGCCTGCGGCGCCTGCTGGCGGGCCGCACGGCGCTGGTGATCGCCCACCGCCTATCCACGATTCGTGGAGCTGGGCGCATCGTGGTGCTGGATCGCGCACGAATCGTCGAGCAGGGAACGCACCAGGAGCTGCTCGAAGCGGACGGGGCGTACGCGCGCCTCTACCGCGACTGGGCGAACCAGTCGGCCGCCTAAGCTGGCGGAATCGAGCCTCTATGCTTGCGACCGATTGGGGAGTCGTCTAATGGCAAGACGCCAGCCTCTGGAGCTGGTTATCGGGGTTCGAGTCCCTGCTCCCCAGTAGCGCCGGCGCGGCTGCCCAGCCGCTAGAGCGAGCCCAGGTCGCTGCCCTCGTGGGCCAGCGCCCCGGGGTCCGGCTGGGAGTGCTCGGCGATGAAGCGGCGGGCGTGGTCCAGGTCGTCTGAGCGGCCCACGGTGAGCGCGGCGACCACGTGCCCGTGCTCCTCGTGCAGGAAGAAGGCCGTGAAGTCGCCCTCCGCCAGCGAGCCGCGCACGACCACCTCCCCCGACCCCGGTCCGACGTACTCGAAGGACGCCCAGTCCGCCAGGTCGGAGAAGAAGTACGGCACCACGTCGTGCTCGACCCCACGGCCCAGCATGTTGAGCGCGGCGGTCTTGCCGTGGTTGAAGGCCACGTCCCAGTGCTCCAGGCGCAGCCGCGCCTTGTGGACCGGGCTCTCGTACTCGCAGATGTCGCCGGCGGCGAAGATGCCCGGCACCGAGGTCTCCAGCCCCGCGGTGCACTTCACGCCGCCCGTCTCCCCCAGCTCGAGCCCGGCGGAGCGGGCCAGCATCACGTCGGGCATCACGCCGACGCCCACCACCACGAGCTCGCAGTCCAGCTCGAGCCCGTTCCTGGTCACGACCTTGCGCACCCGGCCGTCGGAGCCCTCGAAGCGCTCGAGCTCGTCGCCGCCGTGCACCTCCACCCCGTGCTCCTCCAGCACGTTCTGGAAAAAGCGCCCGATCTCGGCCCCGAACTGGCGCTCCAGCGTGACCTCCTCCTGCATGACGATCGAGCAGTGCAGTCCGAAGGCCGCCGTGAGCGAAGCCGCCACTTCGCAGCCGATGTAGCTGCCGCCGATCAGGACGGCGCGCTCCGCACCCTCGGCGTCGGCGCGGATCGCGTCCGCGTTGCCGAACGCGCGCAGGTAGTGGATGCCCTCGAGCTCGCCTCCGTCGGCGCGCACCCGGCGCACGTTCGCCCCGGTGGCGATCAATGCCGTGCCGAACTCGATCTCCTCCTTGGTCGAGAGCGTGGCCACGCGCTCGCCGGTGTCGAGCTTCATCACGCTCGTGCGCGTCATCAGCTCGATCCCCTGCTCGCCCCACCACTCGGCGGGACGGAACAGCACGTCCTCGCGCGACTCCTTGCCCTGCAGGTAGCCCTTGGAGAGTGGCGGCCGGTTGTAGGGCGGGTCGAACTCACGGCCGACGAGCAGCACGGGGCCCTCGGCGCCCTCCTCGCGCAGCCAGCGCGCGCAGTTGGCGGAGGCGAGGCCGCCGCCGATCAGAAGGTGTTCGACCCTGCGCCGGGCCACAGGACTAGGCGGGTGCGCTCGAGCGGTCGGCAAAGCGCTCGGTGACGCTCGACTCGAGCCCCACGTCGAGCACGAGCAGCACCTCGTCGCCGGCCTGGACGACCGATTCGCCCGTCGGCACGAAACCGCCGCCGTCGCGCAGGACCGAGATCACGAGCGAGCCGTCCGGCAGGCCGAGCTCCTTCACCGCGCGCCCGGCCGCGTCGGAGCCCGGGGCCACCTCGAGCTCGATGATCTCCAGGCGCTCCTCGGGCAGGTCGAGCAGGTGCACCAGGCCGTATTTCGGCACCTCGTGCTCGATCAGCCGCAGGATCAGGTCGGTCGCCGAGATCGCGGGCTTCACGCCGAGCAACTCGAAGTGCTGGAGGTTGCGTGGGTTGTTGCAGCGCGCCACGACGCGTGTCACGCCGTACTTCTCGCGCGCCACTTGGGAGATCAGGATGTTGTCCTCGTCGTCGCCGGTAACCGCGACGACCAGGTCGGCGCGCTCGATGCCGGCCCGCTCGAGCACCCACAGCTCGGAGCCGTCCCCGTACTGGGCGCTGTGCTCGAGCTCCTGCTCGACCACGGCGAAGCGCACCGGGTCGGACTCGATCACGGTGATCTCGTGCCGCTTGGCAATCAGCTCGCGCGCCAGGTTCCAGCCGACCTTTCCGGCCCCCACGATCACCACATACACGGCTTAGCCCGACACTCCCTCGAAGCGGATCTGGCCGCGCACCGCCGCCTCCAGCAGCTCGATGGCCGTCTGAGTCGGGCAGACCGTCTGCAGCCCCTGCTCCGCGTACCAGCGGGCGCGAGCGGGGTCGAGCACCCGCACGACCACGCGCTCGACGTTGAAGCGGCGCTGCGCGATCTGGGCGATCACCAGGTTGGTGTTGTCGCCGTCGGTGGACGCGACGAAGGCGTCGGCCTGGTCGATACCGGCAGCGAGCAGAGCCTCGATCTCGAGCGCCGTGCCCTCGGTGAAGCGCCCGCCGCGCTCCTCCCAACCCTGGGGCTGGCCGCGCTCGAGCAGAGCGATCGCCTCGGCGTCCTCGTCGAGAACGGAGACTTCGTGCCCCTCGGCCAGCATCGAGTTGGCGATCGCCGAGCCCACGCGCCCGCATCCAACTATCAGTACGAACATGCTGTTCCCACTCTAGGTCATCCGCGCGCAGCCGGCCGAGCCGGCCGCTGGCGGCTAGGGGAGAACGCCCTCGCGGGTGCCTTCCTCGCCCGCGGGTGGCGCCGTCAGGATCACCTTGCAGTGAGCCTTCTCGATCACGTAGCGCGTGGTGTCACCCACGAAGCGATCCCGCGAGCGGCCTCGCCCTCCGAGGACGGCGCCGCCGCGCACGCGCGTGGGCTCCTCGGCCGCGAGCACGATCGCCTCGACTCCGCGCCGGCGCGCCTCGGCCACGATCGCCTGGCCCACCGTGCGCCCGCGCACCATCGCAGTGGCGACCTCCACGCCCTCGTACTCCTCGCCGACCTCCTTGGCGCGCGCCAGGACCTGCTTGGCCTTCTTGACGCGCTCGTCGGGCACGCGGGCGTCGATCGGCAGCGACATCGGGATTTCGAACACGTAAAGGGCCTCCACGACGGCGCCGCCCTCGGCCTCGTCCGGGTGCTCCGCGGCCAGGCGGCCGGCGGTCCCGATGATCTCGTCGTCGAGCGCCTCCCCGAACACGGGCACCAGGATGCTCCCGTACTCGACCGGCGCCCCCTCCTGAAGCGCCTCGGGCGGAATCGTGAATCGCTTGGTGAGAGCCTTTCCCTGGGTGGAGCGGTAGACCACGTACATCGCCACGCCCACGACCATCCAAGCGCCGCCGATCACGCGCGCGCCCTCGTGCAGCACCACCACGCTGACCCAGGCGAGGATCGAGAAGAGCGCGCCCAGCACGGCCGGGAGCGGGAGCGTGCCGCGGCCCGCCTTCACCGAGAGGGGCACCCGGAAGGCGCTCGGGCGGCCGCCCTCGCGGTAGCGCAGCACGATCACCGAGAGGTGGGCGATCGCGAACGTGACCATCGCGCCGAAGGCGAAGATGCCGGCCAGGAAGTCGAGGTCGTGCGGGATCGAGAGCACGAACGCGATAGCCGCTGCGAGCGTGATCGCGATGTACGGCGTGCCGCGCCGCTCGTGCAGCCGCCCGGCGGCGCTCGGGATCTGGCGGTTGGTGGCCAGCGAGTACGCGAGCCGGGCGATGCCGAGCATCTGGCCGTTCATCGCCACGATCAGCATGGCCGCGCCGAGGGCGCCGACGGCGATCCGCGCGGCGTCCTTCAGCCACTCGGGGTGGAACTGCGAGACCACGCCGAGCACGGGCGCCTCGGAGAACTGCCCGCCGAGCGGCGTCTCGCCGCCCACCACCGGCAGCGTCATCAGCGCGGCGGTCGAGACGCAGGCGAACAGCACCAGGGCGGTCACGGCGGTGAGCCCGACCACACGCCGCAGCCCCCTGCGCCCCACGCGCACCTCGCCCGCCAGCCCGGAGGCCGCCTCCACACCGACCAGCGCCACCCCCGCCACCACGGTGGCGAACAGCAGCTGGTCCCACTCCGGCGCCGCGCCCAGGTCGACCGAGTCCGTGATCGCGGAGGGGTCCCAGTTCTGGCCGAAGGCGATCCCCGACACGACCAGGAGCAGCACGATGCCGAGCAGGGAGAGGCGCAGGACCATGCCGAGCCGCTCGGCCCCGAGCCCGCGCACGTTCTGCACGGCCACGTAGACGAGCGCGAGGCCGGCGATCACGATCTCGACCACGCCATCGTCGAGGTCGGTCCAGAAGACCGCGAGGTAGTCGGAGATCGCCACGGCGCCGATCGCCATGACGATCAGGTAGTCGAGCAGGATCGCCCAGCCCGCGACGAAGCTCCACAGCTCGTCGAACGCGTAGCGCGCGAACGTGGAGGCGCCGCCCCGCTCAGGGTGCAGCGAGCTGCCCTCCACGTAGGTGGCGATCGTGAGCACGAAGAACAACCCGGATGCCAGGAACGCGAACGGGGTGAGCCCGAGCGCGTCGCCGGCCACCACCCCGAGCACCATGAACAGGCCGGAGACGACAGAGCTGAGCAGGATCGCGAAGAGGGCCGGCTCGCCGAGCCCGCGGGCAATCCGGGCGCCCGCTCGGCCGGCGCGCTCGGAGCCGCGCCGGAACTGCGAGCGCGCGCGCTCAGCCGCCGCC
>JACCSF010000300.1 GCA_013813135.1 Thermoleophilaceae bacterium
GGCCAAGACGCCGCCGTCGTCGAGGACGCGCCCCGCCAGGACGTGCTCGACACCTGCCCGGCCGCCAAGTGGAGCACTCGCGGCTGGCGGCGAATCGGCGTGTGGGCGGCAACAGCGGGATTCAGCCCGTGTGCCTCTCCCTGATCGACATATTTGTCGTCGGCCTCGCGCTTGACATTACGGGCGCCTACCTCTTGGCTCGGGGCCTCCTCCTCTCCCCTGCGGCGATAGCGAGCCTGGGGACATTTGGGGGCGCAGAGGTTGGCGTTCAGGTGGGCCGCATAGAGGACCGGATCGACGCCAGCACCGGCCTGGCCGCCCTATTCGCCGGCTTCGGTTTCCAGGGTGTCGGTTACGCGCTTACGCTCGGGGGCGTCGACGTCGTGACCGGCTCCGGCCAAGTGATCCTGGGCCTCCTTCTAGCGGCGCTGGCTACCATCGCCGTGCTTTGGCTGTGGCGCCGTCACAGAGCCGCCCGAATCCGCGGCTTGCTCGTGAGAGTCGCCCTCGGTCGCAACGGATCTGGAGGCCGAGGCGACGAGCAGCGGGCCGGATGGACCTACCAGAAGGCAAAGCTTCTCGTCAGGTACGGAGAGGGGGCTGAATACCCGCTCCTCCCGGACGAACGGGAGCACTGGGAGATGTACGCGCAACGGGTATTTGGCGTCGCCGTCCGGCCCGAGGACATCAACTGGAGCCGTGACCCTTTGGCCACTAGCGCCCCATGATCGCCAGAGTCACGCCCGCTTCGCTCGAAGCGGCCCGTGCACGAAGTCTCCACCGCACCGACTTGGACTTCGGCTTTCGCATGAAGCGACAGTGAACGCGTGTCCCTTCGCCCACCCATGGGAAGCGCTTTGGAAGCGGCAAGCCGCAGCAGAGCGCAGCAGGTATCTGCGGAACTTCGCTCGCCGAGCGGTCTTGGCGAGGGGCGGCAGTAGACTGCAGCACCTGCTGGCCCCTTCTAAGCAGCGGGTCGGTGGTTCGAGTCCACCCGGGGGCATGGGGCATCCGCTGCCCTTGACTCCGTGCGGCGGTGGGTGTAAGTCACCAGTGAAGAGAACTGGACTCGAGCGGATGGGGTGCCCAGTGGTCAGCCGGCTCGCTCTGAGCCTGCTCGGCGCAGCGACGATTCTGGTGCTTGCCGTGCCGGGAGCCCGCGCGCAGTTGGCCTCCGAAGACTCCGTCACCGGCACGGCAACTCTTTTCGAAGGAGGGCCGACCTTCCGGTTCGATGCGCACAGCGGGCCTTCCGGAGAAGGCCCCAGGGGAACGGTCACCCGTCTGGATGCGGCCGGCAATGCCGAGCTCACCGCGACCGTGGTCTGCCTTGCTGTGGAGGGCAACAGAGCGACGATCGGGCTCGAAATCACGATTCGGGACCCAATCCCCCGCGAACAAACCGTCGCCTTCATCGAGGACAACGACGGGCGTGGCACTGATCGCTTCCTTGGTGCCTGGTACGGGAGCGGGCTCCACGAGCGGCACGCCATGCGCCGCTGCATCAGAACCAGGATCGGCCCCTAGCGTCAGCGCAGCTCACCCGCACGCGGGATACTGGGCGGGCGATGTCGCAGAAGAACGTCGAGGTCGTCAAGGAAGTCCTCGCCGCCTTCTCGCGATACGACTTCGACGGGGCGCTTGAGTACATGCACCGCGACGTCGTGCTGGAGATGGCCGACGAAGACCCCCTCTACGGGAAGTACGTCGGACGCGAACAGGTCAAGACCTTCTGGATGTCGCTGTTTCGATTCTGGGATGGATGGAAGGTCGAGACGGAAAGATTGGAGGACGCGGGAGACACGGTCGTCGTTGTTTACCGGGTCCTTCTGCGCGGTCGAGAGAGCGGGATCCCGCTCGAACAGCGATTGGCCCAGCTCGCCAAGTTCCGCGATGGGAAGGTCGCTCGCACGCAGCTCTATAGAGACGTCGGGAAAGCCCTCGAAGCCGTGGGGCTGGGCGAGTAAGGCGAGCAGCGGGTCGGTGGTTCGTCCACCCGGGGGCACGGGCGAGAGCCCGCCACTAGCCCGATTCCAGCAAGCGCTTAAGGGACCGGAACTGACGCCCGATGTCGCGGCTGGCCATGAGCCGCGCGATCGGGAGCGCCGCCTTTTTGATCTTCCAGTCGATGTCGTCCACCTGGTTGAGCCGGGTGCCGGACGCGGCCGGCTCCAAGTCGTACAGGACGTTGAACACCGCGTCCTCGTCCTCCTCGCGCCAGCGCAGACGGTGTGGCGGATCGAACTCGACCACGTCCATCGTCAGTTCGACGGCGGGCTTGAACGGCCTCGGGCGGTGCATCACGCGGTACCTCGCCTCTCGGCCGGGCCCATCACCGGCGAGCTGTTCAACCGAGACGACCTTCTCGCACCACTGGGGATCGTTCCGAGCGTCGGCGACGAACTCCCATACCTCTCCGACCGCACGGGCGATCTTGACCGTCTTCTCGATCCGCACGGCGCGATTCTCTCATGGGTCGATATGGGGGGCCGGTCATTGCTTCGTCGGTCACCCCTGGGGTTCGCGCCAGGACTGGAGGAGCAAGCTCCCCGGCTTACGACTCCGGCGACCCTTTCAAGCAGGGGGTCGGTGGTTCGAGGCCACCCGGGGGCGCCTGTCCTTCGCCCACCGGACAGCCTCCGACTGATCACGACCGACGTGGGGCTGGGATACTGAACAGAACGTGACGTCGCGGTCCGCGGGAGAACGGATTCTCGTCACGGACGGCGAGACGCGGTCCGTGGTGGCAGCATGCCGCGGTCTCGCGGCCGCGGGCTTCCGCGTGGCGGCGGCCGCCGGCAACCGGCCGGCGCCGGCGCATTGGTCGCGTAGCTGCGGCGAAAGGTTCGCGCTCCCGCATCCGCTGGAGGATTCCAAGGGCTTCGTCGCCGGCATCGAGCGCGTCGTCTCGAGCGCTCCGTATGCGGTCCTAGTACCTGGTAGCGACGCGTCGCTGCTCGCCCTCTCACGCGAGCGCGTGCGGACCGAGCCACTCGTGCCGATGGGCCTGCCGACCCACGAGGCGGTCGCCGCGAGCCTCTCCAAGCTGGCGCTCCTCGAGGCGGCCGCTGAGACCGGGCTCGCAGCTCCCGAGACCGCCGTGTGCGAGAGCGCGGACGAGGCGCTGTCGGCTGCGAGCCGGATGGGCTTCCCCGTGGTGCTCAAGCCCGCCAGCTCGCTGATCGAGCTGGCCGGCGCGCCGATGCGCGTGGGAAGCGTGTGGGTCGGCGATCCGGAACGGCTGGCCGGTCTGGCTCCTCTCTACGGCACCCCCTGCCTCGTCGAGCGCGCGGAGGACGGCAAGATCGTCTCGTTCGCCGGCGTCCTCGCCGACGGCCGCCTGCTCGCGACCGCGGTGTCACGGTACGTGCGCACCTGGTACCCCGAGGGCGGCAACGTCTGCTTCTCCGAGACCATCGAAGTGCCCTCCTCGCTCTCGGAGCGGGTGGTCGCGCTGCTCGAGGCCCTGGGCTGGCAGGGCATCTTCGAGCTGGAGCTGATCGAGCGGCCGGACGGCTCCCATGCGGCTATCGACCTGAACCCCCGCCTCTACGGCTCGCTCGCGCTTGCCATCGCGGCTGGTGCCAACCTGCCGGCGGTCTGGTGCGAGTGGTTGCTCGGACGAAAGCCCCGCCCCACTACCGCGCGCCCCGGTGTCCGTTACCGCTGGGAGGACGCCGACCTCCGGCACGCGCTGAGGGTGGCGCGCGGCGGGGAGCAGGGCAAGGCGGCGGCGATCCTCCGACCGCGTCGCGGCACGACTCACCCGTACTTCGTCGCGGGCGACCCCGGCCCATTCGTCGCCAGGGCGATCGAGCTCGTGCCTCTCCTGCCGAAGCGGTCTCGGGCCGCGCAGCAGGGCGCCGCGCGAGCCGACGTTCACGACCACCGCCTGCCCGTCCGTCGTCGGAGGGCCGGCGAGGTCGCGGTCATCGGCGCGGGTCCATACGGCCTCGCTGCCGCGGCGCACCTGCGGCACGCGGGCGTGCCCGTGCGGGTGTTCGGCGAGGTCCTCGAGTTCTGGCGGCATCAGATGCCGGAGGGCATGCTCCTACGCTCCCGCAAGCGCTCGACGCACGTCGCGGACCCCGACCGCAAGCTCACCATCGATCACTACGAGGCCGCCACCGGTCGCACCGTGACCAAGCCCTCGCTCAAGCTCGCGGAGTTCATCGATTACGGGCTGTGGTTCCAGGAGAGGGCGGTGCCCGACGTCGACCGCCGCAAGGTTCGGCTCCTCGAGCGGTTGGACGGCTGCTTTCGGCTCGAGCTCGAGGACGGCGAGGAGGTCACCGTGGATCGGGCGGTGGTGGCCGCCGGCCTGTTCCCGTTCGGCCGCCGGCCCGAGCCGTTTCGCTCGCTGCCGCCGGCGCTTGTCTCCCACTCGGCCGAGGTGCCCGACCTGTCGCGCTTCGCCGAACGCAGGGTGCTGGTGGTGGGGGGCGGGCAGAGCGCCCTCGAATCCGCCGCGCTGCTCCATGAGGCGGGAGCGGACGTGGAGGTCGCGATACGGGCGCGGGAGATTAAGTGGCTGTCTCCGGAAGGAGCGCCACGGCGACCGGGAATTCGTTCGCGCCTGCCGCTTCCCCCTACGGACGTGGGGGGCTTCGCCACGGGCTGGACCGCTGCGTTGCCGGACCTCTTCCGGCTCGTGCCGCGGCCTCTCAAGCCGGTCGTCTCCTACCGCTGCATCCGGCCGGCAGGATCCGCCTGGCTGCGGCCCCGGCTGGAGGGCGTTCCGCTGGGGATGGAGGCCGTTGCCGTCGGCGCTCAGGCATCGAACGGGAGCGTGCTAATCAACCTTGCCGACGGCAGCGAGCGGGTGTTCGACCACGTGCTGCTGGGGACCGGATACGAGATCGACGTGCGCTCTTATCCCTTCCTGTCGCCGGAGCTCGCCCGCCAGATCGACGTCGAGGGCGGCTACCCGCGCCTCCGAGCGGGCTTCGAGTCCTCCGTGCCGGGCCTCCACTTCCTGGGAGCGCCCGCTGCCCTCACCTTCGGGCCGATCATGCGCTTCGTGGTCGGAACGTGGTACGCGGCGCCGTCGGTGACCAGGCGGGTGCTGGGCCGGTGGCAGCCTCCGCTTCGGACTGCGTTCTAGGCTCGTTTCGAAGAGAAGCAGGCCGAAGTCTTGAGGCGGTGGCAGGAGCTCCGGGGCGCTTAGCAGCCTTCTCAAGAACGGCGGCGCAACTCCGGCCGGCGGCCCGGGTTCTGAAAGGCGGGTGTCCTGGAGAACCGCGCGCCGGGCGAGCTTCGCGAATCACTGGGCCTGGGCGGGCGCTGAGTCAAGGGCTGGCGAGGCGGGTGAGCACCCGCTGGCCTACTTACGCTTGCCCGCCCCGAGCGCCAGCTTCAGGCGCACCGCGCGCGAGCTGGCCAGCGATACCCGGGCCCGGGCGCGCAACGCGCGCGGGATCCTCAGGACGAGGTTCGTGCCTCCACGCAGCGTGGCGCGCATCAGCGGCCGGCCGGAGCAATCGTCTCCCGCGTGCAGCGCGACCGTCACCGGCGCGGCCCCGGCGCGAGCCAGCCGCGTCACCCGAATCGGTCCGTTGAGGTGTGTCAGCGTCGCCGACAGTCCGGCCGCCGGCTGGCAGCCGCGCGCCAGCGCGACGCCCGCCGCGGCCCTCGAAGCGGCCGCCGCGCCGGGCGACGACGGGAACGTGAACGCGCGTATCACGCCTCTGGTGTCTCCGATGAAGAGCCGCCCGTTGGCGATCGCGGCCGCCGCGTACAGGCCGATGTCGTTGGCGTAGAGCAGCTCTCCCGTAATCGCGTTGAACACCCGAAGCCCCCTCTCCGAGGGCACGACGACCATGCCGTTCGCGCCCGTGAGCGCTCCGTAGGTCTTGATCGGCAGCGGCTGCTCCCAGATGACGGCGCCGGTCGCCGGGTTGAGGGCGCGAATCGATCCCTTCACCGCTTGGCCGTCCACGGTCGTCTTGCCCCCGGCGTAGAAGAGCCGCTGGCCGTCGAAGTAGCCGTTCGAATAGACGGCGCCGGCGCCGGCGTCGAACGCGACCGCCGGCTCCGCGAGCCGGCGGAACCAGACCGGGCCGGCGGACACGTTGTCGCGCAGGAACGTGTAGAGCACCCCGTTCTTGTTCGCGGCCGAGACGAGCGCGCGACCGAACGCGTCGGTGAACAGCGTCGGTGCCGTACCCCAGTCGTCCGGCGTCGGGTCGGCCACCGGCAGCGACCAGTAGCCCTTGATCGCCAGCGTCGTGGCGTCCACGGCGACCAGTGACTCCGCGTGCACCTGGCTGTCGCCCGTCGAGTCGTAGGCGCGGTTGCCGGTCGTGACGAAGACGCTGTTGCGCGCCGCGTCCACCACCGGCTTCGTCCAGATCGTGCCGCCCAGCTGGCCGTCGGGCACGACCGATCTGGTGCGTGGTCAGGTTGACCCGCAGCAGCTTGCCCTGCACCAGCGGCGAGTCGCACAGGCTCGAGATGCCGACGTACGCGTGACCGTTGACCACGGCGGGGCTCGACCAGTTGTAGTGCCCCGCGCTCGTCGCCCCCGTCGGAACGGTCCACAGCACGCCGCCCGTGGTCGCGTTGAGCGCGTACCAGTTGGAGTCGCCGCCGCC
>JACCSF010000302.1 GCA_013813135.1 Thermoleophilaceae bacterium
GCCGTCTTCCACCCTGGCACGCTCGAAATAGCGCACGCCGTGCCCGACCCGGATCCGCGCGCGGGCATCCACCGGCGCTTCGAGGCGACCGCCGAGCTGATCGCCCGGGCGCTGGGCCGGCTGGGAGTGGACGCGCGCGTGGGGGAGGTGCCAGGCGAGTATTGCCCCGGCCGCTGGAGCGTGAACGCCGGCGGCGAGCGCAAGCTGGCCGGCATCGGCCAGCGGGTGATCTCAGGCGGGGCGCACGTGGGGACCGTGATCGTTGTGGACGACGCCGCCTCGGTCCGCCGGGTGCTCGAGCCGGTATACGCGGCGCTGGGGCTCGCTTGGGACCCCGCGACGGTGGGCGCGGTGGCCGAAGAGGCGTCCGGGCGCGCCTGGGAGGCCGTCCGCGAGGCCGTGCTGGCCGAGTACGCGGAGCGGTTTCGGCTCGTCGAGGACGAGGTGGACGCCGAAACGCTCAGCTTGGCGCGAACGCTCGCGGCAGAACACAGGCAGGGGTCCGAACCGCCCGCCCGCTGAGTGTGGGCCGTACTTTCCGGCATATAACCGGGTTTCGCGGCCCACACTCGCTTCGGCCGCCCCTGGTTGCTGCTGTAGCGGCGATTCGCTACGCCACGCCGGCAGGGGCCGCGCGCCGCGATGTCTCGACCACCGCCTCCACCACCTGCGGCCACACTTCGCGCGGCAGGTCGTGCCCCATCCCGGGGATCGCGATCAGGCGGGCGTCCGGGATTGCCCTGGCGGTGGCGCGGCCGCCGCGGAACGGCACCAGGGGATCGTCGCGGCCGTGGATGACGGTGGTCGGCACCTTCACGGAGCGGAGCTGCGAGGTGCGGTCGCCCGAGGCCAGGATCGCCGCCAGCTGGCGACCCGTTCCGGCCGTGTGGTGGCCGCGCTCGTAGGTCGCGGCGGCCAGCTCGCGGATGCGATCGTCGTCGAGCGGGAAGCCTTTCGACCCGATCATCCGGAAGATGTGCACGAAGCGCTCGACGTAGGCCTGCTTGTCCGCCGGGGCTCGGCGCATCAGTACTCCCCACACGCGCAGCTTGGGCCGGCCCGCCCGGCGCTCGCCGGTGGTGGACATGATCGACGTGAGCGACAGGACCCGCTCGGGCCGCCTGATCGCCATCGTCTGGGCGATCATCCCGCCCATCGACGCGCCCATTACGTGGGCCGCGTCGATGCCGAGATGGTCGAGCAGCCCGAAGGCGTCGTCGGCCATGTCCTCCAGCAGGTACGGCGCGTCGAAGCTGAGTCCGATCATCGCTCGCCTGACATCCGGCACGCGCGCGTCGATCTTGGTCGAGCGGCCCGAGTCGCGGTTGTCGAAGCGGATCACGTAGAAGCCGCGCTCGGCGAGCTGCTCGCAGAGCTCCCTGTCCCAGTGGATCAGCTGCATCCCCAGGCCCATCACCAGCAGCAGCGGCGGGCTGGAGGGGTCGCCGATCGTCTCGTAGACGATCTCGATGCCGTTGGCGCGGGCGGTCTCCTCGGCCATGCCGGGGACCTTAGCGGCGCCGCACCCGCGCCTCGCGCCACTCGGCGATCGACAGCGGCGTGGGCGGCTCGAGCTCCTCGCGGCCGGGCAGCACGCGTGGCTGCAGCGCGGTCTCCACCGCCTGACCCCGCGTCTCCTCGACCCAATAGCCGCCGGCGCCGCGCCGCGCGCTGACCGCCTCGACCAGGTCGCGGCCGGAGAACAGCAGGCCCACGCCGTCGTCCAAGGCCCAGCCGGGAGGGACCGCCTCGGTGCGGATCGCCTCGTGGAAGCAAGGGCGGCGCGCCGGCTCCGCGTCGTAGTGGACGGAGTTGCTGCCCGGCAGCAGCCCCAGCCCGCGGACCGGTCGCGGGGCGCCGAACGAGGTTGTCACCCCGGCCTCGAACCAGCACATCGACCCAGCGCTGATGCCGCAGAGCACGATGCCGCGCTCCCAGGCCTCGCGCAGGATCGCGTCGAGGCGATGGGCGCGCCAGACGGCCAGCAGGTTCAGCATGCTGCCGCCGCCGACGTAGAGCACGTCCTGGCCGAGCAGCACCGCGCTCACGTCGACCGGCTCCAAGCCGAGCCGGAACAGCGACAGGTGGGTAGGCTCGCAAGGCAGGTGCCGGAAGGCGGCGTAAAACCGGCGGATCTGCTCCTCGGCGTCGCCGCCCGCGGTGGGCAGCAGGCAGATGCGCGGGTGCGGGGCCCGCGCCACCTCCAGCGCGTAGCGGTCGAGCGCCGGATCGCCCGGCGGGCAAGAGAAGCCGCCGCCGCCCATCGCGACGATGCGACGCTGCTCTGATCGGCTCGCCACCCTCAGGCCGCCCGCACCACGGCGGGGGGAGCGCCCAGGTAATCCGCGGGGAGCGGACGGCGGCTGACCCGATCGCCGCTCCGGCGCATCCGGAACGCCCGCGCGCCGGGCCGCGAGCTGACCACGCGCGTGAGGCGCTCGCCCTCGAAGTGCAGCGCGGCGCCGTCCTCCACCGCGTACCCCTCGACCATGCCGGCCGCCAGCACGTCGCGGTAGGCGCGACAGCGCTCCGGCTCTGCGTCGAAGTGAACGCAGTTGCTCCACGGCAGCATGCCGAGCCCCTCGATCGCCTGAGGCGGCCCGTGGAACGCGGTGACGGCCTCCGCGAACCAGCACAGCGATCCTGCGCTGAGGCCGCACATGACGACGCCCTTCTCCCACGCGTGGCGCAGCGTCACGTCGAGCCCGTGGGCGCGCCAGGCGCCGAGCAGGCTGACGACGCTCCCCCCACCTACGTAGACGAGGTCGCTCGTCAGCAGCTGCTCGTGCATGTCGCCCGCCGACTGCTCGCGGCGGAACAGCGAGACGTGCGACGGCTCGCAGCGGCTCGCCTCGAAGGCGCGGTAGAAGCGCACGATGTAGTGGTCGGCGTCGCCGCTGGCGGTCGGCAGGAAGCAGACCCGCGGGCGCTCCTTGCCGGTCAGGGAGAGCACGTAGTCGTCGAGCAGGGTGTTGCCGCGCTCCATCGAGAAGCCGCCGCCACCGAACGCCACGATCTGACGCCGCTCTCCTCGCACCCACGCAAGGTAGGGGCGGCCGCGCCGGCGGTCAACGGGTTTGCCCCCTTTGGCGAGGCGCCCTGGACCGGATGTCGAAAGGGCCTAGCGCTCGCGCGTGGGCAGGACCACCGTCAGCTTCGAGACCTTCACCGAGAAGCTGAAGTTGCTGGTGCGCACGAACGTCGGGTCGTTGCCCACGAGCTCCAGCTTCGCGGTGTGGCCCCGCTCGAAGCGCCAGCCGTTGCCGAACAGCTGGAAGACGAGCTTGCCCTCCTGGTTGTCCTCGAGCCGGTAGACGCCGCGAGAGACCAGCGTCTGCTGGCCCGCGGCCACGTCCCACAGGCGCGCGGCGATCAATCCGCCGCGCCCCTTGGTCCGGATCTGCGCACGGACGGTCGGCAGGCCGAGCAGCGTGAAGGGCTTGGCCACGCGCCGCTTCGCGATCGCCGTTCCCGGCCCGGGGGCCGCGGACAGCGGGAAGCACGATTCCTTGCCGCCGATCGGGTTGAGCGCCTCGGCCACGGCGGGGTCGCCGCCGGAGGAGGTGATTCGCTGGGTGCGGCGTGCGCCCACGCTCACGGTGCCGGGGTGCAGCTTCTCCCAGCTGTTCGCCCGGAACGGCCCGCCGGCGGGAGCGTCCTTGGGGCAGGTTTGGGTGTAGGCGGTGACCGCGCCCGGCCGCGGGCCCTTGCCCTGACCCTTGAGGTAGGCGGCGAAGAACTTGGCCCCCTGGGTGTTGAGCGCCCGGTCCACGGCCGGCTTGTTGGCGCCGCGCGGGTGGCCGAAGTCACCGAACTGAAGCGTCACGCGCGCGCCCCTCGTCTGGCGGAACAGGCGCCTCACGCGCAGCGCCTCCGGGGCGGGGAAGAGGTCGTCGGTCCAGCCGTTCTGCACGAGCAGCGCGGCCGGGACTCCCGACAGCCCGGCGATGCTGTGGTAGCCGGTCAGCTCGCGACCGACGCGCAGCACGCCCGGGGTCTCCGGCTCGCCGGCGTCGGTGAGCGCCTTCCAGCCGCTGATGTCGGCGTTGAAGGGCGCGCCCCGCGGCGCGTAGAAGCCCGAAGCGTTGCCCGAGACGTAGAGCCCGCTGACGTAGCTCTGCTTCTGCACGCCGCCCGGCTCGATGCTCTGCCCGACCGCGTAGTCGCGGAAGTCGAGGAAGCGGCCGTTGGGCTGGAGCGAGTAGGTCAAGTCAGAGCCACCCCAGCGCGGGAACGCGGCGGCGATCTCCAGGCGCGTGCCCCGGGCGCTGAGCCACGGCCGGTAGGACCCGTTAGGAAGCCGGATGCGGTCGCGCAGCCGGGCCAGGTTGAGCGACTGGATCCCGCCGTACGAGATTCCGGTTACGCCGATCGCGTCGGGACTGACGACGTCCTGGTCGACCAGCAGGCCGAGCAGGTACTGGACGTCGCGGCCCTCGTAGCGGTGGTCGGCGAGCCGCACCCAGCCCTGGTCGCAGGCCGGCGAGGTGCGCGACGAGGCGGCGCCGCACGAGCGGCCGAATCCACGCGCGCTGGGCGTGACGACGGCGTACCCCTGCTGCGCGAAGTAGACGTTGTTGTAGTGGTAGGTGGTGCCCCCGCTGCCTTCGGGCGTGGTGCTCTCGAAGTTGCCCTTGCTGCCGCCCCAGCCGTGCATCATCACGATCGTCGGGAACGGTCCGTCGCCGCTCGCCGGCAGCGTGACGTCCACGTCGAGCGGCACCCCGTCCCAGCTCGGCACGCGCTGGTCGTCCGTCGCCGTCGGGCAGAAGAGCACGCCGTTCTGCGGCGTGCAGGCGTGGTCGAAGGGGCTGGGCGGGGCGGCCCCGGCGGCGGCGGGAGCCAGCAGGGACAGGGCGAGCGTGAGCGGGAGAAGTTTCTTCATAGCGGGTGCGAGAAACCTACCGCCGAGACGGCGCGCGCGCTAGCGCTCGGCAAAGCTGCGGCGCCACGCCGAGGGCGGCACGCCGTAAGCGCGCGCGAAATGGCGCCGGAACGCAGCCGGGGTGGGGAACCCCACGCGGGCGGCCACCCGCTCCACCGGCTCGTCCGAGGACTCGAGCAGCGGCAGTGCGGCGTCGAGGCGCCGGCGCAGCAGCCACGCGCCGGGGCTGGCCCCCGTGGCGGTACGAAAGCGGCGGCTGAACTGCCGCGGCGATAGGTGCGCGTACCGGGCCAGGTCGTCCACGCCGATGCGCTCGGGCAGGCGGCCGAGCGCCCACTCCATCGCCCCGGCGACGGGGTCGTCGGCCGGGCGGGCCGGCACCGGCAGGTCGATGAACTGCGCCTGGCCGCCCTCGCGGTGGGCCGCCACGACCATCCTGCGCGCCACCCGGTTGGCGACATCCGCCCCGTGGTCGCGCCGCACGAGGTGCAGGCACAGGTCGATGCCCGCCGCCGTGCCGGCGGAGGTCAGCACGTCGTCGCCATCCACGTACAGCACCTCCGCCGTCACCCGGATGCGCCGATACCGGCGGGCGAGCAGTGGCGCGTAGCGCCAGTGCGTCGCGGCGCGACGCTCGTCCAGCAGGCCGGTGGCGGCCAGCACGAAGGCGCCCGAGCAGATCGAGACCAGCCGAGCGCCGCGCTCGTGGGCGGCCAGCAGCGCCCGCACGAGCCGCTCGGAGGGGTCGCCGTGCACGTCGGGGGAGCCTGGCAGGATGATCGTGTCGGCGCGCTCGAGCTCGCCGAGGCCGTTTTCCACGGCCAGGCCGAAGCCGCCGAGCGCCGGCAGCACACCGGGGCGCTCCGCGCAGACCGAGAACTCGTACCACGAGTCCACCTCCAGCTCGGGACGCGGTAGCGCGAACACCTCGGCGGCCACTCCCAGCTCGAAGGGGGCGAGGCCCTCGTGCGCCACAACGGTGACCCGGTGCGCCATGTCCGGATCGTAGCGGCAAGCGTCTTTTCGGTCACTCGTGCCTGGCCAGGACGCGGGCGATCCTGGCGGCATGGACACCGTCACGCAGACAGACATCGCTCAGGCCCATTTCGCAAACCGCCTCGCGGTCGAGACCGACGTCGCGGACGTCGCCGCGACGCTCACCACGCACGAGGACGACTTCGTGCTGCTGGACGTCCGCAGCCGCACCTCCTACGACGCCGGTCACCTGCCCGGCGCGGTTCGCCTGCATCACTCGGAGATCACCAAGGAGTCGGTCGCCTCCCTGCCCGAGGGCCTCGTCATTGCCTACTGCTGGGGACCGGCCTGCAACGGCGCCTGCAAGGCCGCTCTGCGGCTTGCCGAACTGGGGCGGCCGGTCAAGGAGATGCTTGGCGGCTTTGACCACTGGGTGCGCGACGGGCACCCTGTTGAGACTTCTTCTTGACGCCGTTCGAGCTGGCGGTGGCCTTCGTCCGGGCACGCGCCTCCTTGAGCAGCTCGGCAAGCGCGTCCTCCAGCATCGTGCCGAAGTCCTCGAGGTCGGCCATCGCGTCGTAGTCGGCGAGCAGCCCGAAGTCGACCTTGCCGTTGTAGCTCATGATCGCGATGGCGAGCGCGTGGTTCTCCGGCAGGAAGGCGATCGGCACGATCTCCTGCATCTCTCGCCCGAGCAGGTAGAGCGGGAACTGCGGGCCCGGCACGTTCGTGACGATCAGGTTGAAGAGCCGCGTCGAGAAGTTGAGCCGCGAGGCCTGCGCCAGCAGGGTCGGCGGCGCGAAGTCGGTGAGGCCGGCGATCACCTCGGCGCCGAGCGCCTGCTTGGACTGCTTCAGGTTGCCCATCGACTCCTGCACCTGCCGCAGGCGCTCGACCGGGTCGTCCACGTAGACGGGTAGCGCTCCGCGCATCGCTGCGATCCGGTTGCCCAGCGTGCCGCGCTCGTCCTGGGAGCGGATCGAGACCGGGACGAGCGCGCGCAGCTCGAGGCCTTCGGTGCGCACGCCGCGCGTACGCAGCCAGCGGCCCAGCGCGCCGGCCACGACGGCGAGCACCGCGTCGTTCACCGTGCCGCCGAGCGCGTCCTTGATCTCCTTGAAGTCGCTCAGGCGGCTCTGCACCCAGCGCACGCGCCGGTGCGGGCCGATCGGCACGTTGAGCGGCACGTCGGGCGCCGGGTTCATCCCGGCCCAGACCACCTCGCCGATGCCCTCGGCGGCCTCGCGCACGTGCTCGATCGAGCGGCTCGGGCTGCTGATCGCCCCGAGCGTGCGGCCCGCGAGCGACAGCGGCGTGCGCACGAGTCCCTTGATTCCCTCGGCCACCAGCTCGACGTCCGAGGGCTCGGGCTCAGCCGTCCAGCCGTCGTCCTCGGGGGCCTCGGGCGGCACGGGTTGGAGGTCGAACAGCACCGTCGCGATGTCCACGCCCGCCACTCCGTCGACGAGCGCGTGGTGGGTCTTCGAGATGACCGCGAACTTGCCGCCCTCGAAGCCCTGGATCAGCCAGACCTCCCAGAGCGGCTTGGACCGGTCGAGGCGCTGGGAGAAGATGCGGCCGGCGAGCTGGCGCAGCTGGTCGTCCGAGCCGGGGCGCGGCAGCGCGGTGTGGCGCACGTGGTAGTCGATGTTGAAGCTCGGGTCGTCCACCCAGAACGGCCGGCCCATCTCGAAGCGCGGCACCGCCAGCCTCTGTCGGTAGCGCGGCACCAGCCGCAGCCGCGACTGGATGTGCGTGCTGAACTCGTCGTGCGACGGGGCCGGCCCCTCGAAGATGACCAGCGCGCCGACGTGCATGTGCGACGACTGCTTCTCCTGATGGAGGAAGGAGGCGTCGATGGCGCTCAGCCGATCCTTGTGTCCCTGCTTTGCCATGTGGGAAATCTACCCGCCACAATCACTCCCGTGAAGCTCCTGGTGACGGTTCTCGCCGTACAGGTGCTTGTCGGTCTGGTCCTGGTGACGCTCGTGGCCACCGACAACCTCCCGTTCGTGGACGACGAAGCCGACGGCGCGGCGGCCCGCATCGCCCGTCCGACGGCCGACCGCTTCGACTCGGCGGCCGCCTGGGGGCTGCTGCGCGACCAGGTCGAGCTGGGGCCGCGCCCCGCCGGCTCGCAGGCCTCGCGGCGGCTCGCGAGGCGGCTGCGCAGCCTGCTGCCGAACGGTCGCTTCGAGGCGGTCCCGAACGGACTGCGCAACGTTGTCGGCACGCTGCGCGGGCGCGAGCCCGGCTACATCGTGGTCGGCGCGCACTACGACACGAAGGACATCCCGGGCTTCCTGGGGGCCAACGACGGCGCCTCCGGCACCGCCGTCGTGGTCCAGCTGGCCCGCACGATGGAGCGCCCGCGCCGCACGATCAAGTTCATCCTGTTCGACGGGGAGGAGAGCCCGGCGGGCACGCCGTCGCAGCTGTTCGAGCAGGAGGGCCTGCGCGGCGCCAAGGTCGCCGCGTCGAGGTACCGCGACGCCGACGCCATGGTCCTGCTCGACTTTGTCGGCGACCGGCGGTTGAGCCTCCCGCGCGAGGGATCCTCGGACGCCGCCCTCTGGCGCCGGCTGCGCGCCGCCGCGCGGGCGGTGGGGGTGGCTCGCCACTTCCCGCCCTCCACGCGCGGCACGATCCTCGACGACCACCTGCCGTTCCTGCGCGCGGGCGTGCCGTCGATCGACCTGATCGACTTCGACTTCCCCTGCTGGCACCTGCGCTGCGACGACCTGTCGAACGTCTCGGAGCGCAGCCTCGATGCCACCGGGGAGGCCGTATACCGGTTCCTCGCTAGCCTCTGAAGCGATGGCCGCCGCCCCCGAGAAGCTGTTGCTGGCTGCCCCGCGCGGGTACTGCGCCGGGGTCGACCGCGCCGTCCAGACGGTGGAACGCGCGCTCGAGCTGTACGGGCCGCCCGTCTACGTCCGCAAGGAGATCGTCCACAACAAGCATGTGGTCGAGCAGCTGCGCGAGCGCGGCGCGATCTTCGTGGAGCAGGAGACCGAGGTGCCCGCCGGCGAGACCGTGATCTTCTCCGCGCACGGCGTGGCTCCGAGCGTGCACGCGAACGCCGAGTCGCGCAGCCTCAAGACGATCGACGCCACCTGCCCGCTAGTGACCAAGGTCCACGTCGAGGCGAAGAAGTTCGCCGCCGAGGGCTACACGATCGTGCTGATCGGCCACGAGGGTCACGAGGAGGTCGAGGGCACGATGGGCGAGGCGCCGGACAGCTTCGTGCTCGTGGAGACCGAGGAGGACGTCGACAGCCTCGAGCTGCCCGACCCCGACCGGGTGGCGTACCTCACGCAGACCACGCTGTCGGTGGATGAGACCGACCGCCTCATCCGGAGGCTGCGCGAGCGCTTCCCCAACATCACCGGTCCCAAGTCCGACGACATCTGCTACGCCACCACGAACCGCCAGATGGCCGTCCGTCAGATGGCGCGCGAGTGCGACCTGGTGCTGGTGATCGGATCGAGTAACTCATCCAACTCGAACCGTCTCGTGGAGGTGGCGCGCGACCACGGCGCCGAATCGCACCTGATCGACAACGAGGGGCAGGTGCGCGAGGAGTGGCTCGAGGGCAAGCGCGTGGTCGGCATCAGCTCGGGAGCGAGCGCGCCCGAGGAGCTCGTTCAGCGGCTCGTCGACTTCTTCCGCGCCCGCGGAACAGAGGACGTCTCCGAGTTCCAGGTCGTCCAGGAGGACGTGCGCTTCATGCTCCCGCGGGAGATCCGCCGGGAGCTGGCGGCGCGGGCGTGAACTGCACCCCGTGCAACCGCAGGCCCGGCGATTCCGCATCCACCGTGCCCGCGGACCTACCCTCCCTGCGCAGCGGGCCGAGCCCGCTGCTTCGGGCCTCACCCTCCCTGCGCAGCGGGCCGAGCCCGCTGCTTCGGGCCTCGTAGAGCCCCGGCTCCAGTCCGCCGCCGGATAGCACGGCGAACGCGCCGCCGCCGCTGAAGCTGAAGCGCGCCGCCGCGCCCGCGTCCGCGGCTTCGATCCAGTCCTCTCCGTCCGCCCAGTCGCGCACCAGCTCGAGCCGGTCGCGGTCCCCAGGGAGGGCGATGTCCGCCGTCTGCGGCTCGAGCAGCACGCCGGGGGCGTCCTCCGGCCGCACCGGGGCGAGCGGCTCGATCGCCTCGCCGAGGCACTCCTGGATCGCCAGCTCCGTCTCGAGGTACTCGCCCTCGCCGTAGTGGATGAAGGCGAGCTTGCCGGTGCGGTCGAACAGATAGCGCCCGGGCCAGCCCATGTTGCCGTAGAGCCGCCACACTTCGAGGGCGGGGTCGAGCAGGACCGGGTAGCCCACCTGGAGGCGCTCGACGGCGCGGGCGACGGTGTCGCGGTCGCGGCCGAAGGAGTAGCCGGGCGAGTGGATCGCGACGACCCGCAGGCCGGCGTCGGCGTAGCGCTCGTGCCATGCCTTGAGGTAGGGCATGGTGCGCAGCGAGTTCACGCGGGCGAAGTCCCAGAATTCGACCAGCACGGCCCCCCGTCCCATCAGCGTGTTCATCCGCAGGAAGGCGACGTTGAGCCACTCCATCCCCTGCGGGAATTCGGGCGCGTAGATCTCTGCTTCTGCGGAGGGTCTCACTGCCCGGCGTATCCTGCCTGACCCGCCCGCGGGGTTCCGCATCGAAATGGGGCTGGCCGTGTTATAGGCTGGGCGCCCGCCCGCGCCCGCTCGTGTGCCGAGTGTCTGTGGGCGGCTCGACGTACGGTTCCCCACATTCCAGGAGGAGGAATGCGAAAGCTTTTGATCCCCGCGCTGGTCGTGCTAGCGGCCCTCGCGGTGGCGGGCATCGCCTATGCCGCCAACGTCTACACCGTTGACGGCAGCACGAAGCCCGGTGGTAAGGGTAGTCCGGCGAAGCCGCTTCCGGTATCGCTCAACTTCGACTACACCGTCGCCGACGAGGATGCCACGAACCGCGGCATCCCGGTCAAGAAGTACTTCATCGGCGCCGAGGGTCTTGTGACCTATCCCGAGGCGTTCCCGAGCTGTTCCGGCGGCGCGAGCGGGGCCAACAACCCCGATCCGGCCGCTGCGGCGAAGGCCTGCAAGAAGGCACGCGTCGGCGGGGGTATCATCAAGGCACTCGTGGGTGCGAGGAACACGCCGACGGCAAGCGCCAACTGCGTGCTCAACCTCAACCTCTACAACCTGAAGCCCGGCAACTACGGTGACTTCGGCAAGGTCGGCAAGAACGGCGGCCTGGCAATCCGGATCGACGGCGATCCGCCGCCCCCGCCCAGCATCGACGACCAGTACAAGGGTCAGTGCCTGGCCGCGCAGCACGCGTCCATCCTGGCCACGTACGCGACGGTCAAGATCAAGGGCGTGACGTCGGACGAGCTGCGCTTCACGGTGCCGCCCGAGCTCCTGCATCCCGCGCAGGGCCTCGACGTGACCGTGCGTCAGGTCGGCTCGGCGATCGTAAAGAAGACGGCCGTCAAGATGATCAAGGGCGTCAAGCGCAAGGTCGGCTTCTACTCGTCGATCGGCTGCAAGGGCGGCAAGCGCTCGATCCAGGTGACATTCGTCTCGGAGACGGGGCAGAAGTCGCCGAAGACCAAGGACGGGAAGTGCTGACAGCGGCCTAGCCGCTCAGTTCGGCAGGTATTTCGACGGGGCGGCCTTGCGGC
>JACCSF010000307.1 GCA_013813135.1 Thermoleophilaceae bacterium
AGCCCCACGGCTGTTGCTAATCGAGTACGACCGCACCAGCCGTACCGACAAGAACTACGACAAGTTCCGCCGCTACGACGCCTTCCTAGCCTGGTGGTGGCGACACACAGAGATAGGCGGCCGCGCGGAGACTCCCTTCGTGCTCTTCATCTGCCAAAACGACGCCCAACGGGACGACTTCCTCGCATGTGCGGACGGAGAGCTAACCGGCCACCGCTGGCACCCATCACGCCCTGCGGACGACCATGAATACATCGGCCGGCGGCGCATCCTCTTCTGCGACGAGCGCGATGCCCACCTCGGTCTCTGCGAAGCGCGCCGCGTTCCGCCCTACCCACCCGGACACCCGGGCAGATGCGGTCGCGACGCAGACATCCGCCGCGTAAGGCTTCCCGGCCCGGTCACCGACGCTGAGACACGGATCGAGCGACCCCCGGAACAGGTCGTCAGCGTCGCTGAGCCGGCTGCCGCCGAGTCCACCCCGGAGGCCGCGTGACCCCAGGACGCTCCGACTGCACGGGCGGAGTGAGCGACGATCTCCGCGAGGTCCTGCTGACGCTCTCCCCTGCCGAGTTCGAGGGGTTCGCTCGCGATTTGAAGGTACTCCGCCAGCACTGCGCCAAGTCGAACACGCAGGCAATCGTGGATGCCGTGCACGAGCGCGCCACGACCGTTATGGTCGCGGCGGTCGACGACAGGAGGGCCGCTTGAGAGCGATCGTCTACGCCGCCAAGTCCACGGAGGACAAGCGCGGCTCGATCCCCACCCAGTTCGAGGATGGCCGCGCGTTGGCCGCGCGGGAGGGCTGGGAGGTCGCCGGCCAGTACGCGGACGAGGCCGCGTCGGCGTGGAGTGGCGACCGCGGGGCACAGCTCGCCTCCGCTATGGAGCACGCCGAGCGAATCGCCCCGTGCGTTCTCGTCGTTCAGCACTCCGACCGCTTAGCGCGCGGGGACGGCCGCAGCGCCCGCCATCTCGGCGAGCTCTACTTCTGGGCGATCAAGGCCGGCGTGCAGCTGCGCTCCGTGCAGGACGACTCGACGTTCACCAACCCGTTGCTGACCTTCGCGATGGGCGAGCGCAACGCCGAGGACTCGCGCCGCAAGTCGCTCGCGGTCCAGGCCGGAATGCAGCGACGGGGCGAGGCGGGCAAGCACCACGGCGGCCCTCGCCCCTACGGCTACGGCTACCGAGGCGGCTTGCTCGTGATCGACGAGGCGGAGGCAGCCATTGTGCGGCGGATCTTCGCCGAGTTCGTAGCTGGCGGCTCGCTCTCGGCGATCGCTCGAGGGCTCCACCGCGAAGGCGTGCCCACCCTACGCGGAAGGCTGTGGCGACAGTCGACGGTGTCCGGGATCCTCGCCAACCCCGTCTACGTGGGACTGATCCGCCACAACGCCGAGACCTTCCCTGCCCGCCACGAGCCGCTGATCGACGACGAGACCTGGCGCCGCGCAGCCGAGGTGCTCGCCGCCCGGCCCAGCAAGGGCCGCGGCCGGCCGCCGAAGGGCAACCACCTCTTCCGCGGCGGACTGCTGCGCTGCGAGTGCGGCGAGGCTATGGTGCCGCGCACTAACGGCGGCTACGAGATGTACTACTGCAACGGCCGGGGCAAGCTCGGCCGCGAGTTCTGCGACATGCCGCACATCCGCCGGGTGGACATCGACTCGGCGGTGTACCTCTACTTCGAGCAGGTCAGCCTGGACGTCGAGGCGACCCGGCAGGCGATCGCCGAGGCACGAGACCACAAGCTCGCCGAGGTTCGCGCGTTGCGGGACGCCGCCGAGGCGGAGGTCCAGCGCGCCGAGGAACGCCTGGGAAGAGTGCGGCGTGACTACACCGACGGCAAGCTCGACGCCGACGACTGGCGCAGCTTCAAGGCGGAGCTTGAGCCGCAGCGCGTCGCCGCTCGCGCCCAGGCGGAACGACTCGCCGCCCAGCACGGCGAGGTCGAACGGTGGGGGGAGGTGCGTGACGCCGAGGCAGAAACGCTGCGACGGCTCTCGGAGATACGCGCGCTGATCGCTGGGGAGGTCCGCGACGCCGCAGGGCTCGACGCTGTCCGCGTCGCGCTCTCCCGGACCTTTGAACGTTTCGTTATCCGCCGCCAACTGAGGCGCGTCCACGTCGAGCTGATCGCGAATGGCCAGCTCGTGATCGAGCCCGAGGTACGAGAGACCGCGATCGACGGCTACAGCGAGAACCTGCGCCCCATCCTCCGCCGCGAACCACTCGGGCAGGCCGCGGACGCCGCGAAAGAGCAGCCGCCGATATTCGGTCCCATCGACGTGATGCACGGTGCCTGAAGTCTGCGATCTTCAGGCAGAACAATTAACGGGTCGCCAAGCCGATGCGGCCGGACGTGGCCGTCGCCTTAGATCGCATGGCGGCCGCCGCCCGCCAGGAGGCCGGGCTGTCGCTGCTGGTGACATCCGGATATCGCTCGGACGCCGAGCAGGCGCGCCTCTTCGCGGCCCATCCAGATCCGAAATGGGTAGCTCCGCCGGGCACCAGCCTGCATCGAAACGCCACCGAGCTCGACCTCGGACCGCCCGCCGCCTACGGGTGGCTGGCCGCCAATTGCGAAAGATTCAGCTTCGCCAAGCGCTACGCCTGGGAACCCTGGCACTTCGGGTACGTGCTCAACGCCGGGTCGACATCATTGGGCTATGACGGAGAGGCGCGGGGCGGGGCGCTGCCCTCATTCGTGCCGGCGGCCTATCAGGAGGCGATCGCCCGCGCCGCTCAGCGCTGGAACGTCGGAGCCGCGCTACTGGCGGCCCAGCTTTACGTGGAGTCGGGCTTCAATCCCTTCGCGCGCAGCCCTGCCGGGGCCGAGGGCATCGCTCAGTTCATGCCGGGCACGGCGGCCGCCTACGGGCTCGCCGATCCCTTCGATGCCGCGGCCGCGATCGACGCTCAAGCGCATCTGATGCGCGACCTCCTGCGTCGCTTCGGGTCGGTGCCCTTGGCGCTGGCGGCCTACAACGCGGGCGCGGGCGCCGTGGCGGGCTGCATGTGCATCCCGCCGTATCTCGAGACGCGGGCATACGTCACGCGAATCCTCGGCCTGCTGGGCGGCGCGGCCGATCTGGCGACGCCCAGCTTCGAGGTGAGGCTGGTGGAGTGACCGAAGCGATAACCCACTAAATCTTTTGACCGGTTAGAATACCGCCCGTGTCCGCCGCTCCCGAGCAACTCCTCGACGGCCTCTGGCGCTGGACGGCCCAGCACCCCGAATGGCATCCCGGGGACTTCGGCAGCGAGGTCGCCTCGTTTGCCCTGCGGACCGGGCAAGAGACGCTTCTGATCGATCCGCTGCTCCCGCGCCAGCCGGGCCCTGTGCTCGATCTGATCGAGCAGCAGCTCGGTGAGCGCCTCGCGATCCTGATCACGATCCCCTACCACGTGCGCAGCTCGGAGGAGATACGCGATCGCTTCCGCGGCCAGGTCGAGACCGCGATCTGGGGCCACCAGGCCTGTCGCAAGCGGCTCGCCGACGCGGCCGGCTTCCGGGCCTTCGAGCCGGGCGACGCGCTGCCGGCCGGCGCGTCCGCGTACCGCATCGGCAGGCCGCGGCGCTTCGAGACGCCGCTGCATCTGCCGAGTCCCCGGGCGCTGGTCTTCGGCGACGCGGTCGCGGAGGTGGACGGCGATCTGCGCGTGTGGTCCGACCGCAGCGTCGACGCCGACGTCAGCCGCTTCTACCGCGAGCGCTTCAATCCCACCCTTGAGCCCCTGCTCGAGCTCGACTTCGACCGGGTGCTCGTCACGCACGGCCGGCCGGCCCTCGAGGACGGCCGCAAGCGGCTCGCCAAGGCCCTGCGCGCCGAGCCCTGGTACCACCGCGACTGACGCGCAGCGCTCCCGCGACGCTCAGCCGAACACCGGCTCCTCGGCATCCGGAAACAGCTCCGGCAGCCCGTGGCTGACCCGGTCGGTGAACCGCGCCGGCCGCTTCTCCAGAAACGACTCCACGCCCTCGCGCGCGTCGGCCGACTGCCCGCGCGCGAACATCGCCCGCGAGTCGGCCCGGTGGGCCTCCATCGGGTGCTCGGTTCCGAGCATCGTCCACATCAGCCGCCGCGCCAGCGCAACCGAGACCGGCGCGGCATTCGAGGCGATCTCCAGCGCCAGGGCGCGGGCTGCCTCCACCACGTCACCCGCCGGATGTACGCTGCGCACGAGCCCGCCGGCCAAGGCCTCCTCCGCGCTGAACACCCGCCCGGTCTCGACCCACTCCAGCGCCTGCGAGATCCCGACGATCCGCGGCAGGAACCAGCTCGAGCAGGCCTCCGGCACGATCCCGCGCCGCGCGAACACGAAGCCGATCTTGGTCCCGGCCGCCGCCACCCGCACGTCCATCGGCAGCGTCATCGTGATCCCCACACCGACCGCCGGCCCGTTGATCGCCGCGATGACGGGCTTGAGCGAATCGAAGATGCGCAGCACCACCTGGCCACCGCCGTCCCGCGGCACCGCAAAGTCACCCGCATCCCGGTCGCGCCAGTCGAACGTGTCGCCGCCGCCCCCCAGATCGGCTCCCGCGCAGAACGCGCGCCCCTCGCCGGTCACGACGACCGCGCGCACCTCGTCGTCTGCGTCGGCCTGGTCGAACGCGTCGATCAGCTCGCGCTGCATCGTCGGCGTGAAGGCGTTCAGCCGGTCGGGCCGGTTCAGCGTGATCGTGAGCACGCCGCCGGCCACCTCGTAGCGGATCTCCTGGAAGTTCATGCGGGCAGCGTAGGCGGCCTGCCCAGGTAGGCTCCGCACCCATGACGATCACCGTGAACGGCATAGAAGAGGTGCGCGGGCTCGTCGGGCAGACCATCGGCCCGAGCGAGTGGCGCCTGGTCACACAGGAGGACATCGACACGTTCGCCGATCTCTCTGGAGACGACCAGTGGATCCATGTCGACGTCGAGCGCGCCAAGACCGAGAGCCCCTACGGCACCACGATCGCGCACGGCAACTGCACCCTGTCGATGATCGACGGCTTCCGCCCGCAGCTGTTCGAGTCGACCGGATTCAAGCTCGGCGTGAACTACGGCTGGAACAAGATCCGCTTCCCGGCGCCCGTTCCGTCCGCCAGCCGCATCCGGGTCAGCGTCGAGACGGTCTCGGTCGACGAGGTCGGCGGCGGCTGGCACCAGATCGTCTACAAGTGGACGGTCGAGGTGGAGCGCTCGGAGAAGCCCGCCTGCGTGGCCGAGTCCGTCGTGCGCCTGCTGGCCTGACCGACGGCGCCGCCGCATATCCTCGGTCGCAGTGCCCACGACCGAGATCGAGACCCGCGAGGAGCGGCTGAAGGAGCAGCGCCGCGCGCTGCCGGACGGCCCTGGCGTCTACCTGTTCCGCGACGCGAAGCGCAAGGTCCTCTACGTGGGCAAGGCGCTCTCGATCCGCAAGCGCGTGGCGGGGCACTTCGGCAGGCCGCGCGCCGACATGGTCGCGCACGTGCACGACATCGAGTTCATCGCCACGGAGACCGAGGCCGAGGCGCTGCTCGCCGAGCAGGAGTTCATCAAGCGCCACCGTCCGGTCTTCAACGTTCGCCTGCGCGACGACAAGTCGTACCCCTACATCGGGATCAGCCTCGACGAGGACTACCCGCGCATCTACTTCACGCGGGAGCGCCACAGGCGCGGCAGGGTCTACTTCGGCCCGTTCAGCAACGCCAAGCGCGTGCGCGAGACGCTCGACCTGCTCGGCAAGGTCTTCCAGTACCGCACCTGCGACGGCCCCGAGCCCGGCCGCGCCAGCGGCAGCCCCTGCCTCGACTACTACATCAAGCGCTGCCAGGCGCCCTGCGTGGGCTACATCTCCAAGGAGGAGTACCGCGCCAACGTCGACACGATCATCGACTTCCTGTCGGGCCGCTACCGCCAGATCGAGCGGGCGCTCGACCAGGGGATGAAGAAGGCGGCGCAGGAGCAGGACTACGAGCAGGCGGCGCTGCTGCGCAACCGGCTCAAGGCGGTCCGCAGCCTGCTGGAGCGCCAGCGCATCGCCAACGAGGCGGTCGGCACGCTCGACGCGATCGGCGTGGCCGCTGAGGGCGCCGATGCCAACGCGCAGGTGTTCCAGGTGCGCGACGGCGTGCTCCAGGACCGCCAGAGCTTCTACCTCGAGAATGCCGCCCGCCGCGACGAGGGCGAGGTGGCTGAGGAGTTCGTGCTGCAGTACTACGCCAGCGCGATCGCGGTGCCGCCGCAGGTGATCGTGCCGCGCACGGTCGGGGCGACGGGCACGCTGGCCGAGGCACTCGCCGAGCGCCGCGGCGCCCCGGTCGAGGTCAGGCACGCCGAGCGTGGCGACAAGCGGCGCATCCTCGAGCTGGCGGAGCGCAACGCCCGGCTAGCGCTCGACCAGGACCGGCTGCGCTCCGAGCACCGCCGCTCGCAGCGCATCGAGGCGCTCAGCCGCCTCCAGCAGGCCCTCCGGATGGACGCCATACCGATGCGGATCGAGTGCTACGACATCTCCAACCTGATGCACGCTCACACGGTCGCCTCGATGGTCGTATTCGAGGGCGGTGCCGCGAAGAAGTCGGACTATCGCCGCTTCGGCATCCGGGGGGCCGTTCAAGATGACTTCGCGGCCATGGCAGAGGTGCTCTCACGGCGGATGGCGCAGTACGTCGCCCAGCGCGAGCGCAGCCCGCACGACAGGGAGTTCGACGAGAGCTTCGCGTCGCTGCCGGCGCTGATCGTGATCGACGGCGGCCGAGGCCAGCTCTCCGCCGGGCTCAAGGAGCTCGGCCCCTTCCGCGACCTCGGCGTGACTGTGGTCAGCCTCGCCAAGCGGATCGAGGAGGTGTTCGTTCCGGGCGAGCCCGCTCCCCTGCGCCTGGCACACGACACCCCCGAGCTGCAGCTGCTCCAGCGCGCGCGCGACGAGGCGCACCGCTTCGCGATCGAGTTCCACCGCGGCCGGCGCGACAAGGCGATGACGCGCTCGGTGCTCGACGACCTGCCCGGGGTGGGGGCGGCGCGCAAGCGGAGCATTCTGCAGCACTTCGGCTCGCCCGAGCGCTTCCTGGCGGCCAGCCGCGAAGAGCTGGAGTCGGTTCCGGGTCTGCCCGGCAAGGTTGCCCGCGACGTCCACGCGTACGTCAACAAGATCCGGTGATCCAGGACTTCGTCGTCATCACCGGGTTCAGCGGCGCGGGCAAGTCCCAGGCGATGGCCACGTTCGAGGACGCCGGCTACTTCTGCGTCGACAACCTGCCCCCGGAGATGATCGGCTCGCTGGCTGACCTGTTCGGCCACGAGGGCAGCAAGGTCGAGCACGCCGCGGTGGCCTCCGACACACGCGGGGGCGGCTACTTCGAGGGCCTGGTCAAGGTGCTCGAGGAGCTCGAGCGCCGCGGCGTCCCCTTCCGGCTGCTCTTCCTCGAGGCGAGCGATCCCGTGTTGATCAACCGCTTCAAGGAGACGCGCCGGCGCCACCCGCTCGCCGACGGCGGCTCGGTCGAGGGGGCCATCCGCACCGAGCGCGAGGTGCTCGAGCCCCTCAAGGAGCGGGCGGACGTCTCGATCGACACCTCCGACCTCTCGGCCGCCCGGCTGCGCAAGGTCGTGGCGGACAAGATGCTCCCGCACGGCAAGATCGGCCGGCTGGCGGTCACCTTCCTCACGTTTGGCTTCAAGCACGGCACCCCGCGCGACGCCGACCTCAGCTTCGACGTGCGCTTCCTGCCCAACCCGCACTACGAGGCGGAACTGCGCGAGCTGACCGGGCTCGACGACGCGGTGATCGACTATGTCGAGGGCTCCGACGGCATCGACGCCTTCTACGAGCACCTCACGCCGCTGTTCGACTACCTGCTCCCGAAGTACGAGCAGGAGGGCAAGTCGCACCTCACGGTCGGCATTGGGTGCACGGGCGGCCGGCACCGCTCGGTGGTGATTGGCGAGCACCTCGCTCGGGTATATGCGCCGCGAGGGGATCTGCTCGTCGACGTGGTTCACCGCGACGTGCAGAAGCCGCCGCGCCGGCCCTGAGATAGATTCAGGCGGCCAGCGACTAAACCGCCGCCCGCAAGCAAAGCTTGCGCTGCGGCGCGAACGAAAGGGGAGTATGGATGGCCTTGAAGGCCGGAATCAACGGCTTCGGGCGCATCGGCCGCAACGTGTTCAGGGCCGCGCACGCTCGCGGCGAGAACATCGACTGGGTCGGCGTCAACGACATCACGGACACGGCGACGCTCGCCCACCTGCTCAGGTCCGACTCGATCCTGGGCCCGTTCCCGGGCACCGTGGAGCACACGGAGACAGGGCTGATCGTGGACGGCGACGAGCTGCGCGTGTTCGCGGAGCGCGACCCGGCCGACCTGCCCTGGGCTGAGGTGGGCGCCGACGTGGTGATCGAGTCCACCGGCTTCTTCACCAAGCGCGCGGATGCGGCCAAGCACCTCGAGGCGGGCGCCAAGAAGGTGATCATCACCGCTCCGGCCACCGAGCCCGACGTGACCCTTGCTCTGGGGGTCAACGACGACGCCTACGACCCGCAGGAGCACCACGTCATCTCGAACGCCTCCTGCACGACGAACTGTCTGGCGCCGGTTGCCAAGGTGCTGCATGACGCGGTCGGGATCGAGCGCGGGATCATGACCACGATCCACGCCTACACGGCCGACCAGAACCTCCAGGACGCCCCGCACAAGGACCTGCGCAGGGCGCGGGCCGCGGCGGTGAACCTGGTGCCGACCTCGACAGGGGCGGCCAAGGCCGTGGGCCTCGTGCTGCCAGAGCTCGACGGCAAGCTGAACGGCATCGCCGTGCGCGCCCCGGTGATCACCGGTTCCGTGGTGGACCTGGTCTGCGAGGTGGCGCGCCCGACGAGCAAAGAGGAGATCAACGAGGCGTTCGCGGGCAAGGCGGACGCCGGGGCGCTCGAGGGGATCCTCAAGTACAGCGAGGACCCGATCGTCTCGACCGACGTCGTGCGCTCGGCGTACTCGTCGGTCTTCGACGCCCCGCTGACGATGGTGGTCGAAGGGAAGCTCGTCAAGGTCGTGTCCTGGTACGACAACGAGTGGGGTTACTCCAACCGCGTGGTGGACCTCGCGCAGCGCGTGCTCGCGGGGGCGCCGGTTGCCTGAGGCGGGGGCCACGACGGGATTCGGCAAGCGCACCGTCCGTGACCTGAAGACCAAGGAGGGCGAGCGCGTGCTCGCCCGGGTCGACTTCAACGTGCCGCTGGAGGGCGGCCGGGTCGCGGACGATGTGCGCATCCGCGCCGCGCTGCCGACGATCGAGCTGCTGCTCGATCGCGGTGCCCGGGTGATCCTCTGCTCGCACCTGGGCCGGCCCAAGGGGCGCGATCCGGAGAGCTCGTTGAGGCCGGTGTCCGAGCGGCTCGGGGAATTGATCGAAGCCTCGGTGCTCCAGGCGCCCGAGGTGATCGGCCCCGAGGTGCGCCGCGGCGTGGACCGCCTCGAGCCCGGCGGCGTGCTGGTGCTGGAGAACACCCGCTGGGAGCGCGGCGAGACGGAGAACGACCCGGCCCTGGCGCGCGAGCTGGCGTCGCTGGCGGACGCTTACGTCAACGATGCGTTCGGCGCCGCGCACCGGGCGCACGCGTCGACGGCCGGCGTGGCGGAGTACCTGCGCCCGGCCGTGGCGGGGCTGCTGCTCGAGCGCGAAGTGACGACGCTGCGGGCGATCGTGGAGTCCCCGGGGCGGCCGCTCGTGGTCGTGCTCGGCGGCGCCAAGGTGTCCGACAAGATCGCGCTGATCGACAAGTTCCTCGACACCGCCGACGCGCTGCTGATCGGCGGGGCGATGTGCTTCAGCTTCTTCCGCGCGCAGGACAAGCCGACAGGCGATTCGCTGGTGGAGGAGGTGGGCGTCGACCTTGCGCGCAAGGCGCTTGCCAAGGCCGAGTCTTCCGATGGCCGGCTGCTGCTGCCGGTTGACCTCGTGCTCGGCGATCGCTTCGACGCCGCCGCGGAGCGCCGCGACCAGGACGGCACCGAGGTGCCCGACGGCTGGATGGGACTCGACATCGGGCCGCGCACCGCCGAGGCCTACGCCAAGGAGGTCGCCGGCGCGGGCACGGTGTTCTGGAACGGGCCGATGGGGGCCTTCGAGATGGCGCCCTTCGCCGCCGGCACGCGCGCCGTAGCGGAAGCCGTGGCGCGGGCGCCCGGCACGACCGTGGTGGGCGGCGGCGACTCGGCGGCCGCGCTCGCCCAGTTCGGTCTCGACGCAGAGGTGGACCACCTATCGACCGGAGGCGGGGCCTCACTCGAGCTGCTGGAGGGCAAGCCGCTGCCGGGCGTGGAGGCGCTCGACGATGCCTAGCGGGTCACTCCCCCAGCGGACGCCGGCGATCGTGGGCAACTGGAAGCTGTGGGGCACCCGCGCCCAGGCCGCGGACCACTGCGACCGCCTGCTCGCGCTGCTTCCCGACGAGGGGCGCCGCCCCGCGGCGGTCGGCATCTGCGCGCCGTTCACCTCGCTCGACCTGTGCGTGGAGAAGCTGAGCGGCAGCGGCGTGGGCGTGTACGCGCAGACCATGCACCAGGAGGAGTCGGGCGCCTTCACGGGCGAGGTGTCGGCGCCGATGCTCACCGAGATCGGGATCGACGGCGTGGTGCTGGGCCACTCCGAACGGCGCCAGTTTTTCTGCGAGACCGACCGGGCGCTCCAGGAGAAGGTCGCGGCCGCGCTGGCCGCCGGGCTGCGCCCGATCCTCTGCGTCGGCGAGACCGAGGACGAGCGCGAGGCCGGCGAGACCGAGCGAAAGCTGCGCCACCAGGTCCAGGAGGGCCTCGAGAAGGTGGAATCCGAACGGCTTGCCGAGGTCACGATCGCCTACGAGCCGATCTGGGCGGTCGGCACCGGCCAGGTGGCCACGCCCGAGATCGCCCAGGACGCGATCGCCTTCGTGCGTGCGCTCGTCGCCGACCGCGCGAAGGAGGCCGCGGAACGGATCCGCGTGCTCTACGGGGGCAGCGTGAAGCCGGACAACGCGGCCGCGATCCTGGCCCAGCCGGACGTGGACGGCGCGCTGGTCGGCGGGGCGAGCCTCGACCCTGAGTCCTTCGCGCGCATCATCGCCGCCGCGGCGCCGTGAGTATGACCGGTGCGCACCCGGCCGAGCCGGGTGCTTCCGCCAAGCCGACCGGTGCGCACCCGGCCGAGCCGGGTGCTTCCGCCAAGCGCGCCGCCCTTGTGGTCCTTGACGGGTGGGGCCTCGCCGAGCCGGGTCCCGGCAACGCCGTCGAGCTGGCCGACACTCCCGTGTTCGACCAGCTCTGGGCCGACCACCCGCACACGACGCTGACGGCCTGGGGACCGGCCGTCGGACTGCCCGAGGGGCAGATGGGCAACTCGGAGGTGGGCCACCTCAACCTCGGCGCCGGAGCGGTCGTCAAGCAGGATCTGCTGCGGATCGACGAGGCGATCGAGGACGGCTCGTTCGCCGAGAACGAGACGCTGCGCGAGGCCTGTGACACGGGGCGCCTGCACCTGCTGGGGCTGGTCTCGGCCGGCGGCGTGCACGCGTCGATGGAGCACCTGGAGGCGCTGATCGAGCTGGCCACCGGCGAGGGCGTCGAGGACGTCGTGGTCCACGCGTTCACCGACGGCCGGGACACCAACCCAGACTCGGGAGCGGGCTATCTGGCCGAGGTGGAGAGCTGGAGCGCCGCGCGCATCGCAACGGTCACCGGCCGCTACCACGCGATGGATCGCGACAAGCGCTGGGACCGCACGAAGCTCGCCTACGACGCGATCGTGCACGGCGACGCCGAGTTCAGCGCCGACACCGGAGAGGCGGCCGTGAAGGCGGCCTACGAGCGTGACGAGACGGACGAGTTCATCAAGCCGACGCTGGTGGGCGAGGAGGGCCGCATCCGCGACGGCGACAGCGTCATCTACTTCAACTTCCGCCCCGATCGCGCTCGCCAGCTCACGCGGGCGCTCGGGGAGCCGGACTTCGACGAGTTCGACCGCGGCGACGCGCCCGAGTTGCGCCTCACCACGCTCACGCAGTATCAGGAGCACTGGGACTACCCGGTGGCGTTCCCGCAGGCCCGGCCCGCGGTGACACTTGCAAGCGTGCTCGCCGAGCGCGGCGTGAAGCAACTGCACGTGGCCGAGACCGAGAAGTACGCGCACGTCACCTACTTCTTCAACGGCGGCGAGGAGGACCCGTACGCGGGCGAGGAACGCAGGCTGGTCGACTCGCCGCGCGACGTGCCGACCTACGACAAGAAGCCGGAGATGAGCGCGGTGGAAGCGGCCGACGCCTTCGTGGCGGGCTGGCGCGAGCATGAGCCCGGCTTCGGGATCATCAACTTCGCCAACCCCGACATGGTCGGGCACACCGGGGTGATCGAGGCGGCGGTGAAGGCGATCGAGACCGTCGACGAGTGCCTCGGCCACGTCGTGGAGGCGGTCTGCGAGTCCGGCGGGGTCTGCGTGATCACCGCCGACCACGGCAACGCCGACAACATGCTCGAACCCGACGGCAGCCCCAACACGGCGCACTCGATGAACCCGGTGCCGCTGATCGTGACGGCCGACGTGGGGGAGCTGCGCGACGGCGGCATCCTGGCCGACGTGGCGCCGACCATCCTGGCGCTGCTGGGGCAGGAGCAGCCCGGCGAGATGACCGGGAAACCGCTGACAGAAAACTTGACATAGCACGACTTAGGTTTTAGCCTCAGCCAGGTAATGCATCGTGGATTGGATGGAGGTGCTCAGATGGCTCTTCTGATGAAGCCCCAGCCGTTCTCCCGTGACGTCGACCGGCTGTTTGACGCGTTCTTCGGCGCTGAGCGTGAGGAGGGGCGCCCGTGGGTCCCGCCGGTGGACCTGGTCGAGGCCGAAGCTCACTTCGTGCTGAAGGCGGACCTGCCCGGGCTGTCCGAGGGCGACGTGTCGATCGAGGTCCAGGACGGAACGCTTACGATCTCCGGCGAGCGCTCGGCCGAGCACGAGGCGCACGAGCGCGGGTGGTATCGGATCGAGCGCTCCTTCGGGAGCTTCAGCCGCTCGCTGACGCTGCCCGACGGAGTCAATCCGGATGGGATTTCGGCCCAGTTCGACCGCGGCGTGCTCGAGGTGCGGATCCCGAAGCCCGAGGAGCGCAAGCCGCGACGGGTCGAGATCAGCGCCGGGCCCAACGGCAGGACACCCCCGGTGGAGGGCACGGCGATCGAGTCGTAGCGCGTCGGCGCTTTCGAGCGCACGACGGCAACAACGTGGGGCCGCCCGCTCGGGGCGGCCTCACCCTTTCGGCCGGCTTCCGTGAGGTGAACCCTGAACTGCACCATATGCGCGCAACGGGAGGCCCACACGCCCGCCTCGTAGGCTCTCCGCCGTGCCGCCCGTTTTCGACATCACCGCCCGCGACGGCGCCGCTCGGGCGGGGCTGATCCATACGGCGCACGGCGTCGTGCGCACGCCGGCATTCGTCCCGCTCGCCACGACGGCGACCGTCAAGTCGCTGCACGCGGCCGAGGTGGCCGAGCTCGGCTACGACATGGTCCTCGGCAACACGTTCCACCTGTTCATCCAGCCTGGGCCCGACCTGATCCGGGAGATGGGCGGCCTGCACGAGTTCATGGGCTGGCGCGGCGCCATCATCACCGACTCGGGCGGCTACCAGGTGTTCTCGATGGGACACGGCTCGGTCGCCGAGGAGATCAAGCGGCGTGGCCGCTGGAGGGGCGGGCCAGGAGGGGTCACCCCGACGGGGCGCACGTCCATGATCGTCTCGATCGAGGAGGAGGGCGTTCGCTTTCGCTCCTACACCGACGGCGCCGAGCGCTTCATGGGCCCCGAGATCTCCATGGACGTGCAGGCGGCGCTCGGCTCGGACATCGCACTCGCGTTCGACGAGTGCACGCCCTTCCACGTCGAGCGCGAGTACACCGAGAGCTCCATGGAACGCACCCACCGCTGGCTCGACCGCTGCGTCAGCTGGCACCGCGAGCACGCTCCGGCGGGGCAGCTGCTCTACGGAATCGTCCAGGGCGGCGTCTACGAGAACCTGCGCGCACGGTCGACGGCCTACGTGGCGCAGTCGGGCGTCCAGGGCATCGCCATCGGCGGCTCGCTCGGCCAGTCGAAGGAGCAGATGCGCGAGGTCGTGGGATGGTCGCTGCGGGAACTGCCGGACGACCCGCCGCGCCACCTGCTCGGGATCGGCGACGTGGACGACCTGGTCCACGCGGTCGGGTCCGGCATCGACACCTTCGACTGCGCCACGCCGACGCGGCTGGCGCGCCACGGCAGCGCCCTCGTGCACGACCCGGCCAAGCGCTGGCGCCTGGACCTCGCCAAGGGCGTCCACCGCGCGAGCACCGAGCCGATCGATCCCGACTGCCCCTGCCCGGCCTGCCGCGAGCACACACGCGGCTACCTGCACTACCTGATCAAGGCGGGCGAGCTGACCGCGAAGCGCCTGATCACCCTGCACAACCTGACCTTCATGGAGCAGCTGATGCGCGGCATGCGTGACGCGATCGTGGTGGGCACCTTCGCCGAGCACGGGGAGCGGGTGCTCGCGGGGGAGCCCGTGCGGTGAGCGCCGCCACCATCCCCTACTGGCTCGACGAGCCCTACGCGCCGCGCCCGCCGCTCGCGGGTGACGTCGAGGTCGAGGCGTGCGTGATCGGCGCCGGGGTGGGCGGCCTCTCCTGCGCCCGGCGGCTGGCGCAGCACGGCGTCGAGACGCTGGTCCTCGAGCGCGACACGGTCGCCGGCGGGGCCAGCGGCCGCAACGGCGGCTTCCTGCTCGCCGGGCTCGCGTCCTTCTACATGGACGCCCGCGAGCGCCACGGCCCCGAGCGGGCCCGGCGCCTGTACGCGCGCACGCTCGAGGCGCAGAAGGAGATCTACGCCTTGGCTGCACAGCTCGGCGTGGCCGACGCCGTCCGGCGAACCGGCCTGCTGCGCGTCTCCTCCTCCGAGGAAGAGTCCGAGCACGTGCGCAGGCACGTCGCGGCCCTGAACGCCGACGGCTTTCCCGGCGAGCTGCTGGAGCGCGACCAGCTGCCGCCGGTCCTCCGCAAGAGCGCCTGGAACGCCTGCCTGACCGAGCACGACGGCGCCCTGCAGCCCGCGAGCTGGATCCGGGCGCTGGCGCGCGCCGCGGAGGCGGCCGGTGCGCGCATCCACGAGC
>JACCSF010000362.1 GCA_013813135.1 Thermoleophilaceae bacterium
CAGCACGCCGCCGTCGGCGGAGCGGCTGGCCGGGTGCGCGCCCGCCGAGCTGGACGCCTGCGGCCTGGCGCCCAAGCGCTCGATCGCGCTGGTGCGGGCGGCGCGCGAGGTCGCTTCGGGCCGCGCCGACCTGAAGGCGCACGAGCCGTCCTGGAGGCGCCTGCGGGCAATCCCGAACATCGGCAGCTGGACGATCGAGATGCTCGCCTTCGAGGGCCAGGGGCGCGACGACATGCTGCCGGCGCTCGACCTCGCCTACGTGAAGCTCGTCGGGCAGCTCGCGGGGCTGGGCCGGCGTGCGACCGAGGACGAGGTGCGCTTGTTCTTCGCCCCCTACGAGGAGCACGCTGCGCTGGCCGGGCTCTACGCGCTCCGGCGTCGGTACCTTTGACGTATGGCCGAGAAGCTTGAGAAGACCGATCAGGAGTGGCGCGAGGAGCTGTCGGCCGAGCGTTTCCAAATTCTCCGCGAGAAGGGCACCGAACCGCCCTTCACCGGGGCCTACACGTATTCCAAGGCGGACGGTATGTACCGCTGCGGCGCCTGCGGCGCGGAGCTGTTCAGCTCGGACTCGAAGTTCGAGTCCGGCACCGGCTGGCCGAGCTTCACCGAGCCGGCGGTGGCCGACGCGGTCGAGCTGCACGTCGACCACAGCCACGGCATGACCCGCACGGAGGTCACCTGCGCCCGCTGCGGCGGCCACCTCGGCCACGTTTTTCCGGACGGGCCCGGGCCGGGCGGGCAGCGCTTCTGCATCAACTCGCTGTCGCTGGACCTCGACGAGTCATAGCCCAGACCCGGGCAGTAGCCCGTTGTCGTAGGAGGCGCGCACGTCCGGCGGCGCCTTAAGCAGCTGCTTCTCCTGCATCCAGGCGCCGAAGGCGTCCCACTCCTCGGGGTCCTGCCAGCCGAACGGCTCGCCCTTCGGCGCGAGGAACAGCGGCAGGGTCACCTCCACCGCGGCGCGCTGGAGCTCGGGGTCCAGGTCCGGGTTGGCCTCGAGCAGCCCCTTGATCGCCTCGTCGGGATCCTCGCGCAGGTCGCGCACTCCGCGCGACAGCGCGCCGATGAAGGCCCTGATCTTGTCTCCGTCGCGCTGGAGCCCGCCGGTGTTCGCCACGAGCACGAGCTCGTTGTAGGTCGGCACGCCGGCCTGTTCCATGCGGATGATGCGCGGGCGCCTGCCCTTGAGCTTCAGCTCCGTGCCCTCGTAGTTCCAGAACGCGCCAAGCACCGCGTCGACCTTGCCGGTGAGCAGCGCGGGGGTGAGGCTGAAGCCGACGTTGTGCTCCTTCACCGAGTCGCGCGGCACGCCCGCGTCGTCGAGAATGGTCTGGAGGTAGGCGGACTGGTAGTCGATTCCCGCCGTGGCGACCGTCTTGCCCCTGAGGTCCGCCGGCTTGCGGATCTTCGCCTCGGGCAGCGAGATGATGGAGGTCAGCGGCTTCACGACGATGGCCGCGACGCTGACCACCTTCAGACCCTCGTCGCGGGCGCGCAGCACCTCGGGCTCGTAGGAGATGGCGAGGTCCACGCGCCCGGCGGCCACCTGCTTGATCGGCGCCGCCGGGTCGGGCGGCTGGCGGATTTCCACGTCCAGTCCGGCCTGCTCGAAGTGCCGGCCCGCCTGCGCCGCGTAGACGCCCGCGTGATCGGCGTTGGGGAAGTAGTCGAGCATCAGCGTCACCTGCTTCGAGCCCGACGGCTCCAGCACGTCCTCCTTCTCGCCGCAGCCGGCGAGCAGCGCGAGCATCAGCAGGGGCACGACTCGTTTCATGCGAGGGATTCCTTTCGGTTCCACGGGCAGGCGACGCGCTCGGCGAGCGCCGTCAGCGCGAACAGGCCGACCGCCATCAGCGTGAGGATCACGATCCCCGCGTATACGCGGGGGGTCTGGAGCTGGTTGTTGCCAAGCAGGACGAGCCGGCCGAGGCCCTCGTCGGCGCCCGCCCACTCGCCGAAGACGGCTCCGATCACCGACACCGTAGCGGCCACCTTGAGGCCGCTGAACAGCGAGGGCAGCGCCGCCGGCAGCTCGACCGAGCGCAGGGTGCGCAGGCGCGACGCCCCCATGCTGCGCATCAGCTTCAGCAGCTCGGGCGGGGTCGAGCGCAGGCCGTCGAGCAGGTTGACCGTGATCGGGAAGAAACAGATCAGCGCCACGATCGCGAGCTTGGGGCCGATGCCGTAGCCAAAGGCCAGCACGAACAGCGGGGCCAGCACCACGATCGGGATCGCCTGCGACCCTACGAGGAGGGGATACGCCGCGTCGCGCAGGGGGCGCAGCAGGTGCATGGAAACCGCGAACAGCACGCCCGCCGCCACGGACAGGGCCAAGCCGAGCACGACCTCCACCAGCGTTACCCGCGCGTTGTCCATCAACAGTCCCCAGTCGTCCTGAAGGGCGTCGAAGGTCTCGACCGGGGAGGCGAGCGTGAGGTCGTCCACCGATTCCAGCGAGGCGATGCCCTGCCAGGCGAGCACGAACAGGCAGACCAGCGCGACCGCGAGCGCGACCCTCATGCCTTGAGCGCCTCCAGCGCGCGCGCCTTGAGCCCGGCGAATGCGGTGCTCGTGACCGAGCGCGGCCGCGGCAGGTCGACCTCGAAGTCGGCGACTACCCGGCCGGGGCGGGGCGAGAGCACAACGATCCGGTCGGCCAGGAAGACGGCCTCCTCCACGTCGTGTGTCACCAGCAGGACCGTGCGCGGTTCGTCGGCGAGCGCCGCGGCGAGCCACTCGCGCAGGTCAGCCCTGGTGATCGCGTCAAGTGCGCCGAAGGGTTCGTCGAGCAGCAGCACTGGGCGCCCCTGGAGCAGCGTGCGCAGGAAGGCGACGCGCTGGCGCATCCCGCCAGACAGCGCCGCTGGGCGTGCGTGCTCGAACTCGGTGAGGCCGAAGCGCTCGAACAGCGGGACCGCGCGCACGCGTGCCCGCGAGCGTGCCACGCCCTGGCATTCGAGCGCGAGCGCCGCGTTGGCGAGCGCGTCACGCCAGGGGAGCAGCAGGTCGCGCTGGGGCATGTAGGCGCACGCCTGGCGGCGATCGGCGGCGGCGGTGGCGCCGAGCACGTCGACGATCCCCTCATCGGGTTCCTGCAGGCCCGCGACCAGCTCCAGCAGAGTCGACTTGCCGCAGCCCGACGGGCCCACCATCGCGGTCACCGCGTGGGCGCTCAGGTCGAGGTCTATGCCCGCGAGGGCTGTCAGCGCCCCGTAGCGCCGGGTGACCTTCCGAAACGAAAGAAGCTCCGTCACGGGAGCCTCTGTCTCTGTCTGCATTGCTCCCTCCGCGGGCATTACCCCACAGGTTCGAAGGGTCAGCGCCGGGCGACATCTGCATCGAAAGCGCTATCTCAGCCCGCTGCCCGCGAGCCCCCCTGGCTTGTCGAGGCGCAGTCTAGCTGGACTAGCTGCGCGAGCGGTCGTCCGTGGGCGACAGCGCCGCGTGGGTCGTCTCGGCGCTCAGCTGCTCAAGCGGGTAGAGCATCTCGCGCAGGAGGGCCAGCGGCTGGCGATCCTCCTCGCGGATCCACTCGGCCTGCTCGCGTGTCTCCACGAAGCGGGTCACGGCGTCGCGGAAGGCCGACAGCCGCGCCGGTCTCAACACGACCGTGCTCGCCCCGTCCGTCAGCTCGCCCAGCTCGTCGGCCAGGGCGGTCAGCTCGCGCAACTCGACCGCGTCGTCCGCCGAGATCTCCGTCGTCCGGAACCGCTCGGAGGCGGTTGTCGCCACCGCGTGCGCGGATGCGGCGATCTGCTCTTGGCTCAGGTCGAAGCAGGCGTGCACGACGGCGTGGCCGTCGAGGTCCTGCGAGATGTCGATACGCGCACGGTCCATGCCCTGTATCCACCGTATCGGCGTTTTGTTGACTTTGTGTGACACTCGTCATATGCCCGAATTCGAGGGTGACGTACCCGCGGTACGCGCGTCAGACGGCGAGCGCGAAGCCGTCGTGGAGCGGCTGCGGACGGCTGCCGCCGAAATGCAGGCTCGCGCTGGACGAGCTCGCCGACCGCCTCGAGGACGCGCTCACGGCCGTCACCCGGGCAGATCTCGAGCCGTTGACCGCCGACCTGCCCGAGCAGCGCGCCCCGGCGTCCTCCGAAGCCGGCGGCCGCCGTTGGATCGTCGCGATCATGGGCGGCGGCAACCACCGCGGGCGCTGGCGGATCGCGTCACGCTGCACCGTCGTCAACGTGATGGGCGGGTCCGACCTCGACCTCACCGAGGCGATCGTCGAGGGGTCCGAGACCGAGATCCGGGTGTTCTCGCTGATGGGCGGCTCGAACGTGGTGGTGCCCGATGGCGTGCACGTCGAGCTTGGGGGGTTCGCGTTCATGGGCGGCAACGACCTGAAGATCGAGGGCAGGCCCGCCCCTCGGGCGGGCGCCCCCGTCGTGCGAGTGCGGGCGTACTCACTCATGGGCGGGACTGACGTCGAGCGCACTCCCTGACGGCGCGACCTGCCCCGGCAGCAGCCGCGCCATCGCCACGATCCCCGCCGAGACCAGCGCCAGCTGGATCAGGCTGACCTGAAAGGCGTACGCGATCCCCTGGTCGGCGGCGCCGAAGAAGATCACGCCGGTGATCGCCACGCCGAGCGCGTAGCCGACCTGCTGCATCGTCGACATCGCCCCGGAGGCGCTGCCGGCTCGTGCGGGATCGACGTTGGCGAGCACCGTCGAGGTCAGCGGCGTGAAGCAGAGGCCGATGCCC
>JACCSF010000367.1 GCA_013813135.1 Thermoleophilaceae bacterium
CACCCGACCTGACCGGCGCGTTGGCGGAAGCGGGCCGGTGAGCCCGCGGCTCGTACGGCTAGAGGCCGAAAGAGCCGATCGCGCAGCTCGGTGACGACCGGCGCGTCCGCGCAGCGGTCGGCGATGCCCTCCTGGAATGCCCTGAAGGCCACCGGGTCAGACAGCGGGCGCGCCCGTCCTCGGTCTCGACCGACGCGATCTGGACGAAGCTGACGCTCAGGAGCTCACCTCACGACGCGGTACTTGAGGTGGGTCACCCCGGTGGGGGATTCGATCACCCGTGTCAGCTCGACGTCGCCCGGCGCGTCGGCGAGGTGGCCCTCGAAGAGCCGCACGCCGTCACCGAGCAGCACCGGCACGATGTGGAGCTGAAACTCGTCGAGCAGGCCGGTCCTGAGGTACTGCTGCGCGACACTCGCGCCACCCCCGATGGCGACGTTGGCGTCACCCGCGGCGGCCCTGGCCTGCTCGAGCGCGGCCTCGATCCCCTCGGTCACGAAGGTGAACGTGGTTCCGCCCTCCTTGACGACCGGCTCGCGGGCGTGGTGGGTGAGGATGAACACGGGGTAGTGGAAGGGCGGGTCGTCGCCCCACCACGCGTCGGCGTTGGGGTCTTCCTCCCACGGGCCCGCGCCGCCGCTGAACATCCGGCGGCCCATCACCCCGGCGCCGATGTTGCTCTGCGATTCCTCCACCACCGCCGAGTCGGCGTTGGTCTCGCCGCCGGAGAGCCCGTGGGGCTCCCGCCAGCTCTTGAGGGAGAAGATCCACTCGTGCAGGCGTTGTCCGCCTTCGCCGAGCGGCTCGTCGAGGGTCTGGTTCGGCCCCGCGACGAACCCGTCGAGGGACACGGAGATGTCGAGCGTTAGCTTTGTCATGTGAGCTGAGACCGCCCGGCCGGCCGCAAGTCATCGCGGGCCCGCACCCAGGTTCTCCTGCAGGATCAGTTGCGACGCTTGGCCTCCCCCAAAGAGGCCCCGACACCAAGGGTATGCGTTACGTCCGGCAGGTCGCCGGCGTGGTCATACTCGTAGGGACGCTCTCGTTGGGTCTCGCGCAGCAGGCAACTGCCAGCAGCGCCAACGTGGCCGCGCTTCAGGTGGCACTCAAGGCAATCGGTCTCTATCCCGTGGCAGTGGATGGTGTGAAGGGCCCGTTCACGGAACGGGGCGTGCGCTCGCTCCAGCAGCGCCGCCGTCTGCTGGTCGACGGGGTCCCCGGGCCCCAGACCCGGCACGCTCTCGGCCGCCGCGGCCGCCCGCGCCTTGGCTCGCGGGTCATGCACAGCGGCCAGCGGGGCTGGGACGTCGCCGCGCTCCAGTTCCTGCTTCAGCGCCGCGGGTATGCGCCCGGTGGCGTCGACGGCGGCTTCGGGCCGGGCACCCGCAGCGCCCTCGTCGCCTACCAGCGCGCCGCGGGGCTGACCGTGGACGGCCTGGCGGGATCCGCCACGATCTCCGCGCTGCGCCAGCGCTCCGGCGGACCGACGCGGACGCCCACCGGCCCGGTGAGCTTCTACCGCCCCGCGCCGGGGCCGATCGGCGACCACTTCGGCGCCCCCCGTGAGAACGGGCGCAAGCACTCGGGCATCGACTTCCCGGTGGCCTACGGCACGCTCGTCGAGGCCGCCGGCGTGGGCACGACCGTGTTCGCCGGCTACAACAGCGGCGGCTACGGCAACCTCGTCGTGGTCCAGCACCGGCTCGGCTACACCACCTGGTACGCCCACCTCTCACGGGTCACCTCGTGGTCGGGCGAGCACGTCGAGGGCGGCACGCGGCTCGGCTACGTCGGCTCCACCGGGCACTCAACCGGGCCGCACCTGCACTTCGAGGTGCGCCTCAACAACGTGCCGATCGACCCGCTCCCGTACCTGCTCGCGGGCACGGCCGCCCGAGCCCAGAGCGGGGTCACGGTGCACGCGAGCTGCGCGGACCCGGCCGCCTATCGCACGGCCAGCATCGACGACTGCCGCTAGGTCTTCGTGCCGCGCGCCATCGCGCGCAGGTCGAGCGCCTGGTCGAGCGTCTGCTCGTCCACGCCCTTCTCCAGAGCCACCTCGCGGATCGTGCGCTCCGAGGCGACCGCCTCGTTGACGATCTCCGTGGCGCGGTCGTAGCCGATGTGCGGGTTGAGCGCCGTGGCGATCGCCGGCGTCGACTCGGCGTTCCGGCGCAGCACGTCCTCGTTCGCCTCCAGCCCGTCGACGCACTTCTCGGCCAGCAGCTGGCTGGCGGAGGTGAGGATGCCGATCGACTCGAACAGGTTGCGCGCGATCACCGGCACGCGCACGTTGAGCTCGAGGGCTCCCTGGGTCGCGGCGACGGTGACGGCGGTGTCGTTGCCGATCACCTGGGCGGCCACCTGCAGCACCACTTCCGGGATCACGGGGTTGACCTTGCCGGGCATGATCGAGGATCCCTTCTGGAGCTCGGGCAGCCGCAGCTCGACGAGGCCCGTGCGCGGGCCCGAGCCCATCAGCACCAGGTCGTTGGCGATCTTGGTGAGCGACACGGCCACCACCTTGAGCGCCCCGTGCAGCTCGACCAGCGCGTCGCGGCTGGCCTGTGCCTCGAAGCGGTCGCGCGGAGCCTCGCCAAGGCCCAGCTTCTCGCGGACGCGCTCGGCGAACTCGGGGTGGGTGTTGAGGCCGGTGCCGGTCGCGGTGCCGCCCAGCGGGATCTCGACGGTGCGGCCGAGCGCGTCGCGCACGCGGTCGCGGCCCAGCGCGATCTGCGCGGCGTAGCCGCCGAACTCCTGGCCGAGCGTCACGGGGACGGCGTCCATCATGTGGGTGCGGCCCGCCTTCACCACGTCGGCCCACTCGTTGGATTTGCGCCCCAGCGAGCCGGCCAGCCGCTCGAGCGCCGGCAGCAGCTCGGAGCGCACAGCGTCGACGGCGCCCAGGTGCACCGCCGAGGGGAACACGTCGTTCGAGGACTGGCCCATGTTCACGTGGTCGTTGGGGTGGGCGCCGTCTCCGGCGAGGTTCGCGATCACCTCGTTGGCGTTCGTGTTCGACGAGGTACCGGAGCCGGTCTGGAACACGTCGATTGGAAACTGGTCGTCGTGCTCGCCGTTGGCCACCTCGTCGCCGGCGCGGGCGATCCGCTCGGCCACGTCTGCGTCCAGCAGGCCCAGCTCGGCGTTCACGCGAGCGGCCGCGGCCTTGATCCGGCCCAGCCAGCGCACCACGGGCGCCGGCACGGGCTCGCCCGACACCGGGAAGTTGTCTATCGCCTTGCTGGTCTCCGAGCCCCAGAGCTCTTGCTGTGTCGCCATCGGCCTGGAGGCTATCGCTCGGAGTTCGCACCGGGTCCGGGACCGAAGCCGTGCAGTGCCCGTACGGGGCAGGCGCCCGGCGGACTTCCGTGTTCTGATCGGTGAGGTGACCGCCCTGACCCGCACCGAGCCCTCCTCCACGCCGACCGCTCCCGACCGGGCGGACTCGATCCGCTTCTGCTCGTGGTGCGGAGAATTGTCCGAGCAGCCGCGTCGCCCTCTCCACGTGCCGCACCGGGTGTGCGACAGCTGCGAGATGGGCGTGCTGCTCAGCTGCAGGCGCGACGCCCTGTCGGGTGACGCCGCCGCATTCCTGATTTGCACCTACGAGCTCACGGTGAGCGCAGTGAGCGAGGCCGGCGAACGGATCTTCGGCGCGCAGGACCGCCTGGCGGGGGCTCATCTCCTCGACCTGGCGACCTGCCCGCTCGGCGACGAGCAGCTCGCCCGTCACGCCGCGCTCGCCGCGCAGCGCGCCCGCGAGCTCGTCGTGGTGCCGATGCGGCTGCGGTCGGACGAGGGCGCCGCGCTGGGCACGCTTGCCGCCCGGATCGCCACCTGCGGGCCACCGCGCGCGGCGCTCGTGACGGTGGAGCCCACGGGCTTCGGCCGCCGCTAGACGCTCCCCGCAGCGGCCGCTTCGGGTGCAAGAACCGCTGCACTGGTTGCACAACAAACGTCCAGACGGGACAAAGCTCCACTCAAGATGTTGGGGCTCATGCCGAAAACCCGTGCAAGAGCGCAGCGCGCCTTGGAGTTGAGGTCGCGACGTGCGAAGTAATGGCGCACAGCTGCTGCGCTTCACACGGGATGGAGGAGACGTGAGCGGGATTAGGACAAATGCGGCCGCAGAACTTCTTGGGGTGAGCCCCAACACTCTGCGCAGCTGGGAGCGCCGTTTCAGCTATCCGAAGCCGCGCCGCACCCAGGGCGGACACCGCCAGTACGACCTGGCCGAGCTGGAGTCGCTGCGGCGGGCGCTGCTGGAGACGCACAACATCTCCTCCGCCATCGAGCTCGCGCGCCAGCGCGGCGATGGGCCGAGCACGCCCAGCCGCCTGCTGGATGCCTGGGACCACTTCGACGAGGTGCTCGCGGACCGCGTAATGGAGGAGAGCCTCGCCGTGCGCTCGATCGAGCGCAGCATCGAAGAGGTGCTGCTGCCGGCGCTCGAGCTGGCCAGCGATCGCGAGAACCGCGAGGCCGAGCGCGAGCTCGCGTTCCGCTGGGGGACAGGCTGGCTGTACGCCTCCCGCCGCGTGGCGCCGCCGGCGAGCCGCTCGCAGGGCGTGCTGCTGTTCGACTCGAGTCCGCGCCTCGACCTCGAGTCCCTGCACGTGCAGGCGCTCGAGTTGGGCCTGCGGCGCGCCGGGTTCCGCACGCTGCTGCTCGCCTTCGACCTTCCGCCCGAGCGCGTGGTGCGCGCCATCCGGGCGCTCGACCCGACCGCGTTCGTGTTCTGCGGCGGCGAGGCAACCCTCGATGTGGTCGGCCGGCTCGTGTACACGGTGCGCCAGGTCGGCTCGGCCGCGCCGGTGTTCGAGTACCGCGAGGCCATGCCCGTCACGGGAGATCACGGCATCCCGTCGCTTGGCGGCCAGCCGATCGAGGCCGTGGAGCGGCTCAAGGGCTACGTCGACAGCGGGCGCATCGAGCAGGCGACGGTTGCGGCCGAGGTGGCCGACGAAGCCACAGCGCGCCGCGTGGCCGTGGCGAACGCCCGCCGCGCCGGCTAGTCACTCGTCCGTCGCTCTCGCGTAGCGAACGACAGCAACCGCGGCGCTGCCACCCCCGAGCGGCGAAGGACGTCCGAAACCCGGCCTACAGTGCCGCCGGGATGCCGCTCGAGCTCGGCGATCCGCTCGCGCACCGTGCGCTGCAGGCGCTGCTGCGTGCTGAGGCGGCCGTGCGCCGCCGGGTCGCAGCCGAGCTGATCCGGGAGGGGGTCTCGCCTGCGGGCTTTTCCGTGCTGGTCATCCTGACCACAGCCGGCGGCTCGCTCGAGCTGCGTACGCTGCGCCGGCGGCTCGGCTGGTCGAAGGCCAACGCCACCGAGGTGACGGCCACGCTCGAGGCGCGCTACCTCGTCCGGCGCCACCGCGACCCCGCGGACCGGCGCATCGTCGTGGTTGACCTCACGTCGATCGGGCGCGAGCTCGTCGAGCGCCTCTTCCCCGAGCACTCGGACCGCGTGACGCGCGCCTTCGGAGCGCTGGACGAGGGCGAGAAGCGCTCGCTTGCGGAGCTCTGCCGCAAGCTGGCCGCCTAGCGCCCCCCGATCTGTGCCACCCAGACCGTGACGAGCCGCGAGCCGACCCGGCCGCGGGCGATACCCATTCCGATCCAGCGGTAGCCGGGCGAGAGGAGCACGGCGCGGTGGACCGGCGAGTTCATCCAGTCGTCCATCGTCTCCGCGGGATTCGCGCCCCAGCCGGGTTGCAGCGCGAGCGTTTCGCCCGCGCGCCCGAACCGGCTGCTCACCGCGATCCGGGTGGCATGGCCGAAGTAGTCGGTGTCGATCATCTGCCGCGCGTAACGAGTGGACGAGCGGTGAAGCGAGGACGACGCGCGAAGCTCTGTCAGGCCGTTGGCCTGGCGTACCTCGTTGAGCTGGTCGATCGCGTCTTGCTGCGGGTTGGCCGCGGCGGCGGCCGGTAGGAGGGTGGTGGCGGCAATGAGAAAGCCGGTCAGGAGGGAGACCGGGAGGCGGCGCAAGGCTAATCCCCTTTTCCAACGGCCTACGGGGTTAGCTGACGGGCTCGCACAGGAAAGGTTGCGCGCCGGCCCCGCGGCCGGTTAGCCCCGCACTACTTGGGTCCCCCGTTCACCCCCGGCCGGGTGCCAGAGGTGATTCGGCGATTCATCTGGAGTGTTATCACGTCGCGCCTAGAATCGACGCCACTCGTGGCCCGCTACGCCCCAGTCGACTCCGCGCAGTCCTTTCCCGAGCTCGAGCAAACGGTGCTCGAGCGCTGGCGCGAGCGCGATGTCTTCCACGAGTCGATCCGCCGCCGCGAGGGCTCGCCGCGCTTCGTCTTCTACGAAGGCCCGCCCACGGCGAACGGCCGTCCCGGCTCCCACCACGTCCTCTCGAGGGTCTTCAAGGATGTCTTTCCGCGCTTCAAGACCATGCGCGGGCACTTCGTGCCGCGCAAGGGCGGATGGGACTGCCACGGCCTGCCGGTGGAGCTCGAGATCGAGAAGGAGCTCGGCTTCACGTCGAAGGAGGACATCGAGCGCTACGGAGTGGAGCAGTTCAACGCCAAGTGCCGTGAGTCGGTACTGCGCTACGTCGACGAGTGGAACGCCCTCACGGAGCGGATCGGCTTCTGGATCGACACCGACGACGCCTACTTCACGCTCGACAACGCCTACGTCGAGTCGGTCTGGTGGTCGCTCAAGCAGGTCTGGGAGAAGGGTCTGCTCGAGGAGGGCCACAAGGTCGTTCCCTACTGCACCCGCTGCGGCACCGCGCTCTCGTCGCACGAGGTGGCGCTCGGCTACCGGGACGTGCTCGACCCGAGCCTCTTCGTGCGCTTCCCGCTGCTCGACGAGCCGAACGTGTCCCTGCTCGCATGGACGACGATGCCGTGGACGCTCGTCCCGCACGCGGCGATCGCGGTCGATCCCGACGTCACGTACGTACGCGCACGGCTCGGGGGCGAGACGCTGATCCTGGCCGAGGCGCTCGTCGACGGCGTGCTCGGCGACGAGGCCGAGATCGAGCGGCGCATGCCCGGCTCCGTCCTGCTCGGGCTGCGCTATGAGCCGCCCTTCCCGTACATCGCCGACTACGGGGAGAAGGGCCACACCGTCCTGGCCGGCGACTTCGTCTCGATCGAGGACGGCACCGGCGTGGTCCACACCGGTGCGGCGTTCGGCGAGGACGACTTCCGCCTGGCCACCGAGAACGGCCTCACGATCCACAACCCGGTACGCCCGGACGGCACCTTCGACGAGCGCACGGGGCCCTTCGCCGGGATGTACGTGCGCGACGCCGACGCGCCGATCATCGCGGCGCTGCGCGACTCCGGACGGCTTTTCCGCGCCGGCGAGTACGAGCATGCCTACCCGCACTGCTGGCGCTGCGACACGCCGCTGATCTACTACGCCAAGACGAACTGGTACGTGCGCACGACGGCGGTGAAGGACCAGCTGCTGGCCGCCAACGAGACGATCCGGTGGTACCCCGAGCACATCAAACACGGCCGCTTCGGCAACTGGCTCGAGAACAACGTGGACTGGGCGCTGTCGCGCGAGCGCTACTGGGGCACGCCGCTGCCCGTCTGGCGCTGCGCCGATCACGCTGAGCACGTGGTTTGCGTCGGGTCGCTGGCGGAGATCGCCGAGCGCGGCGGCACGCCCCCCGACGACGTGCACCGCCCGTACGTCGACGAGGTCGTGCTGCGCTGTGAGGAGTGCGGGGGCGAGATGCGCCGCGTGCCCGACCTGATCGACGTCTGGTGGGACTCGGGCTGCATGCCGTTCGCGCAGTGGCACGCGCCGTTCGAGAACGGGGACGAGTTCGAACGCAACTTCCCGGCCGACTACGTCTGCGAGGCGCTCGACCAGACGCGCGGGTGGTTCTATTCGCTGCTCGCCGTGTCCGTGCTGCTGTCCGGCCGCGCGTCGTATGAGACGTGCCTCTGCCTCGGCCTGATCCTGGACCCGGACGGCCAGAAGATGTCCAAGTCGAAGGGAAACGTGGTGGTGCCCTGGGACGTGCTGGACACTCACGGCGCGGACGCCTTCCGCTGGTACTACTTCACCTCGAAGCAGCCCTGGGACGGCTATCGCTTCTCGCTCGAGACGGTCGGCGAGTCGGTCCGCCAGTTCCTCAAGCCGCTCTGGAACACGTACGCGTTCTACGTCCTCTACGCGAACGTGAACGGGATCGAAGACGTCGCCCCCGACGGCGAGCCGACAGAGCTCGACCGCTGGATCGAATCGCGCCTCGCCGCGACGACCGAGCGCGTGACCGAGCGCATGGAGGACTACGACACGACGTTCGCCGGCCGAGCGATCGCCGACTTCGTCGACGAGCTCTCGAACTGGTACGTGCGGCTGTCGCGCCGGCGCTTCTGGGACGGCGACCGCACCGCCTTCGCGGTCCTGAATCGCTGTCTCGTCACCCTGACCAAGCTGCTGGCGCCGCTTACCCCCTTCGTCGCGGACGCCATCTACGAGAACCTGGACGGCGGCGAGCCGTCGGTGCACCTGTGCGACTTTCCCGAGCCCGGCGCGCGCGACGAGCGGCTCGAGCGGGAGATGCAGGTGGTGCGCGACGCCGTCGAGCTGGGCCGCGCCGCCCGCGCGCACGCCAGGCTGAAGGTGCGCCAGCCGCTGCGCGAGGCCGTGGTGGTGGCGGCGGCGCGCGAGCGCGAGTCGATCGAGCGGCTGCAGGGCCTGCTCACCGACGAGCTCAACGTCAAGTCGATCCGCTACGTCTCCGAGGCGGACGAGCTGGGCCGCTTCGAGGTGAAGCCCAACTACCGCGCGCTGGGCCCGCGCTTCGGCAAGCACATGCCGCAGGTGGCCGCGGCGGTCGCATCGCTGGACCCCGGGCGCCTGCGCGACGGCGGCCGCGCCGGCATCAACGTGGACGGCAAGGAGCACCAGATCGGCCCGGAGGACGTCCAGATCGTGCTCCAGCCGCTAGACGGCTACCAGGTGGAGCGCTCAGGCACGCACGCGGTCGCGCTCAACCTCGAGCTCGACGAGGAGCTGCGGCGCGAGGCGCTTGCCCGCGAGGTCGTGCACTCCGTGCAGGCGGCGCGCAAGACGGCCGGTCTGAACGTGGAGGACCGCATCGCGCTCACGCTCGGGGGTGACGAGGAGCTGCTGGCCGCGACGCGGGCGCACGAGGACTACGTCACGGGCGAGACGCTCGCCACCTCGGTCACATACGACGCCGCCGACGCCGACGCCGCTCGCTCGGAGATCGAGGGAAGGCCCTTGCTGATCGCCGTAACCCGCGAGTAGTCTGGCCCGACGATGCCGCTCCCGCCCGCATTCGAGGATCGCAAGCCTGCCGAGCAGATCATCGGCGCCGTCGTGGTGACGATGGTGTTCGGGCTCCTCACCGGCTTTGCGCTCGGCTGGAACGAGATCGTCTACTACATCCTGGCGGGGCCGATCGCGATCGCCGGCGGCTTCGTGGGCGGCATGGAGCACCGCGCCGTCGACGAGGGCTTCGTGCGCGGCGCGATGGGCGGCCTCGTCTTCGGCAGCTTCATCCTGCTCGGCCTGGAGATCCTCAACGACGAGCCCGCGGCGTACCTGGGCAAGCCCCACGTGGGGCTGGTGTTCGTCACCACGATCGGCGGCTCGATCCTCGGCGCCGTGGGCGCCGCGTACCGCGCTCGCCGCGAGCGCGAACTGGGCGCGGCTTCGAGCTGAGGCCGGAAGCTCGCGCGCGCCGCGCGCTCGCCGCTGAGGCCGGAGGCTCGCGCGCGCCGCG
>JACCSF010000397.1 GCA_013813135.1 Thermoleophilaceae bacterium
ACCCGCCACGCGAGTCGGTGACAACGTAAGGGTTGACGCCGGCGGTCACGACCTTCTGCGTGCCGTCGAGCGTAACGCTCGGGAAGTTGTCGGCCGTCAACGACGTCGTGTACACCAGGCTGCCGCCGATGATGGTGACCGATGTCGGATCCACGGCGGCATGCGCCGGACCGGCCAGGCTGAGAAGGCCGACCGCCGAGGCGATCGCAACAAGCTTGCGGTGGTACATAAAGCCCCTAGGGGATCAAGGTGAGGTGACGCTGCTAACCCCCTCATCGGCATGACCCTCGACCAACATGAGCACGCCCCTATTTGGCGCTCGGCGGATTGCAGCGCGCGGCAGCAGAACCCGGCGATTAACGCCCGCACTGGGACGATCGGTTGGGCAGCAGCGCGATAGAGGGGTTAGCTACTCGACATTGCCCATGCATGCGCGCCGATGCTGTCGCTTTGCGTGGATGCGGTCAGCGGCGGGGCGGGGAGGTCGAGGTCGTAGTGCTCGACGGGCTCGAGCAGGCTGCGGTGGTCGAGCGCCGCGAATGCCTGCACCACTCGTGCGTCGAAATGGTGGCCGCCGAGTTCCTTAATCTCGTCGACCGCGTCCTCGAGCGGCCACGCCGCCTTGTAGGGCCGGTCGTGGGTCAAGGCGTCAAAGACGTCCGCAACGGCGACTATGCGGCCGCTGAGCGGGATCTGTTCACCGCACTCACCGTCCGGGTATCCGGCGCCGTCCCAACGCTCGTGGTGGGAGAGGGCGATCTCCTGCGCCAGGCGCAGCACTTCGAACTTGCCCTCGGCGAGGATCTTGCAGCCGATGTTTACGTGCTCTTGCACGAGCCCGAACTCGGCCGGTGTGAGCTTGCCGGGCTTGAGCAGGATCGAGTCGGAGATGCCGAGCTTTCCGATGTCGTGCAGCGGCGCGGCATGGCGCATTAGCGCGACGGCGTCATCAGAGAGTCCCAGCTGTCGCGCGATCAGGGCGGCGGTGCGTCCAACCCGTTCGGTGTGCTGGTGGGTGTCGTCGTCGCGGTACTCCGCCACGACCGCCAGCCGAAGCAGGATCTCAAGCCGGGCTTCTTGGAGCGCTTCGGTTCGGTCGCGCACCGTGCGCTCCAGAACCGCGGCCGCGTCCTCGAGCGCCTGCTCGGCCTGCTGCTGGATCGTGATGTCGCGTGCCGTCGCGTAGATGCGTTGTTCGTCGGCCACCGCGCGGGCATTCCACTCGAGCCAGCGATAGTCGCCGTCGGCGGTGCGGTAGCGGTTGCGAAAGCTGACCGAGTCGGTTCCTTGCTCGCCGAGCTTCGCAGTCTCGGCTCGTGTTCGTTCGCGGTCCTCGGGGTGCACGAACTCCACGAAGGGGCGCGAGGAGAGCTCTGCTTGGGTATGGCCCAACGTCGTCTCCCAGGCCTGGTTGAGCCGCTCGAAACGCCCGTCGAAACCGCAGTGCAGAAGAGATCGCGCGACAGGTCGTAGTGGCGCGCCAGTTCTGCCTCGAGCGCGCCGCGCTCGTCGACGAAGCGTCCCAGCAACCCGCCGAGCACGACGTAGGCCGTTGCTCGAGTGGCCCGAGGTGAGCCTTCAGCGTCTTCCCAGGAGCTCGAGCGCAGTGTGCAGGAGCGCGCGAGCGAAGAAACGCTGACCGCGGTAGCCCGAACGCTGCGCCCTAGAGCAGTTCGTTGCCGTGTTGGCGAGACCGGACCCCGTAGCTCCAGGCCCGCGCGTCGGGCCCGCCCTTCTTGCCGACCAGTCGGTAGAGGCGATCCCAGGCCGGCGCGTTGAAAAGTCGCGCTTAGCCGGCCATGAGGTTCGTCCTTTCGGACCTACTAGATCCGCCGAGATCGCGTCCGAGGTCGCGTCCGAACTTAGGTACGCCCTCGAGCGCCTGGACGAGCGCCCGGCGAGACGGTATCTCCTCTGATCGAGGAAGCGGAGGAACGCCCGGGGCATGCTGCGAGGGGGCGAACCCGAGGCACTCCCTCCGGCGACGAGGAGTAGAGCCTCCCGTTAGCGTCTCGTTAGCAAATCGTCCGCAAACCCCGCTTACGGAGCGGTTGACGCTAGAACAGCTGGTTCTCGCCGGCGAAGATCTCGGAGACCGAGTCGTCGGTGAAGATGCGCCGGATCGAGTCCTCGAGCACGTCGGCGCAGGTGAGCTGGGTGATCAGGTCGGGCGCGCCCTCGTTGAGCGGGATGGTGTCGGTCACCACGATGCCGGAGAGCGGCCCCTCGGCGAGGATCTCGAAGGCCTGGCCCGAGAACAGCCCGTGGGTGGCAACCGCGAATACCTCGTTGGCGCCTTCGTCGAGGACGGTCTGGGCGGCGGCGTTGAGCGTGCCGCCGGTGGCGATGATGTCGTCGACGATCACCGCGGTCTTGTCCTTGACGTCGCCGATCACGTAGCCGATCTCGGCGACCTGCTGCGCCGGCCGCTCCTTTTCCATCAGCGCGTACGGAGCGCCCACCTTTTGCGCGAACTTGCGCACGAGCTTCACGCGGCCGGCGTCCGGGGCGATGATCACCAGATCGCGGCCGCCGAGGCGATCCTGCACGAACTGGGTGAGGATCGGCATCGCGGTCATGTGGTCGACCGGTTTCGAGAAGAACCCCTGCAGCTGGCCGGCATGGAGGTCCATCGCGACGAGCCGGTCGATGCCCGCCGTTTCGAGCACGTCCGCCACGAGGCGGGCCGAGATCGGCTCGCGCGGGGCGGACTTCTTGTCCTGTCGCGAGTAGCCGTACCACGGGGTGACGGCGACGATCCGGTGCGCCGACGCGTGCTTGGCGGCGTGGACCATGAGCAGCAGCTCCCAGAGCGCGTCGTTCACGGTGAGGCCCTCGCGGCGCGAGCCGCACACCGACTGCACCACGAACAGGTCGGCGCCGCGGATCGACTCCGCGTAGCGGCAGTAGACCTCGCCGTCGGCGAAGGTCTTCAGCCCCGCGTCCGTGAGCTCAACGCCAAGTCGGTCGGCGATCCTGCCGCCCAGCTCGATACTCGACCGGCCGGCCGTGACCATCAGTCGCTTCTCGTAGCCCGCCGTGATGCTGGTCGCCGGCGTCACCGCTGCCTCCGTGTCGAGAGCCGTGCTCACTGCGAGTCCTCCTCAACGCGGTCCGAGTAACCCTCGATGTTCTCCTGCTTCGGCCGGGCGACCCCGAGCGCTCCCTCTGGGACGTCGTCGATGATCGTCGAGCCGGCACCAGTGTACGCGCGATCTCCGACGTCGACTGGCGCGACCAGCGACGTGTGGATGCCGGTCTTCACGCTCTTTCCGACCTTGGTGCGGTGCTTGCGCTTGCCGTCGTAGTTGGCCGTGATCGTGCTGGCGCCGAGGTTGCTGCCCTCGCCGACGTCGGCGTCGCCGATGTAGGACAGGTGGGGCACCTTGGCGCCCTCGCCGATGTCCGAGTTCTTGACCTCGACGAAGGTGCCGACCTTCGCCTCGGAGCGGACGACGGTCCCGGGGCGCAGGTAGGCGAACGGGCCGATGGTCGCCTGATCGTGCACCTCCGCCTCTACGAGGAAGGAATGCACCACGCTGGCCGCGTCGCCGATGCGCGAGTCGCGCGCCGTGGTGTGCGGGCCGATCGTGCAGCCGCCGCCGACGCTCGTGTCACCGAGCAGGCTCACGCCCAGGCCGACCACCGTGTCGAGTCCGATCTCCACACCAGCCTCCACCCTCGTACTTCCCGGATGCAGAAAGGTCACTCCCGCCCGGGCGTGCTCCTCGAGGATGCGCCGCTGCGCGAGCTCCTCCGCCTCCATCAGGCCGGCGCGGTCGTTCACCCCGTGGGCGATGTCGAGGTCGTCGGTCTTCCAGGTGACGATGCGCGCGCTCTCGGCCTTGAGGACAGGGAAGACGCCGGTGAGGAAGCGCTCGCCCTTCTGGTGGGTGACCTGCTCGAGGCCCTCGAACAGCGTCGCGGCTTCGAAGACGTAGGTGCCCAGGTTGATCTCGCGGATGGCGAGCTCCTCGGGAGGGACGCCCTGGGCGTCCTTGGTCTCGACGATCCGCTCGACGTCGCCGTCGCCGTCGCGCAGGATGCGGCCGTAGCCGGCGGGGTCCTGTAGCTCGGTCGTGAGGAGCGTGGCGCCGGCGCCCGCCTCGACGTGGTGGCGCAGCAGGTCGCCGATCTGCTCGGCCGTGACCAGCGGGTGGTCTCCGGAGAGCACCACGAACGGGCCAGGCTCGACGGCGTCACGGGCGGCGAGCACCGCGGCACCGGTGCCCTCGCCCTCGAGCTGCTCGGCGATCTCGACCCCCTCGGGCAACCCCTCCGCGACCCCATCGCCGGGGCGCACCGCGCAGACGACGCGAGCAGCGCCCGCGTCACGCGCGGCGTCGACGACCCACTCGATCATGGGCTTGCCGCAGATCCGGTGGAGAACCTTGGGAACCTCCGACCGCATCCGCGTGCCCCGGCCGGCGGCCATGATGAGGACCGTGAAGGGCTCAGTCATGCGGCACGAGGGTACCGGCCCGCCGCCCAACGACCTATCCTCAGGGTGACCTTTGGGGAGTAGTGTAATCGGCAGCACAGGACCCTTTGAAGGTTCTAGTCGCGGTTCAAGTCCGCGCTCCCCAGCCTCCAATCCCCCTGCCTGGGGAATGAAGTCCTCCCGCTCTCGCCGCTGAAGGAAGTCTCTGAACTTCGGTGCTGTGTAGGCGTACTCGCCCTTGCGTATTCGGTACAGGACGCCCGCCTCGACCAATCGGCCGAGCAGCACGTTGACATTGCCTGAGGTCTTGTCGGAAGCCGCGTTGAGGTCTGCCGACCTCAACGGCGGATACGAACACGACGCTGATGCCAGCAGGACATCCTGCTCCGCCGGGGTCAGGGTGGCGACGCGTGGGTCATAGAAGTCCCTGTCCCGGCGGTCATAGATGTCCGGGCGCGCGGCACCGAGCAGAGGCGGCGTAAACCGAACGGTTCCAGCAAGATCGGCTGCGTCCCACAGCTCGGAGCCCCAGAGCTGGTGAAGTAGCTAGCGGTCCTTGCGCCCCCGCGGCACGCGGCCGGCCTCGGCGCCCTGCTCGTGGGCCGGGCCGCCCGGCGGCACGATGCCGAGCACCCGCATCGCCTTCAGCCCCAGCGAGAGCCGCTCGCGGCCGTCCGTGGACCCCACGTCCAGCGACGTCAGCTCCTTCACGCGCTCGAGCCGGTAGCGAATGGTGTGGCGGTGCGTGAACAGCCGCTCGGCGGTGCCCGCGACGTTGCCGTCCGCGTCCAGGAAGGTCTCGAGCGTGCGGACCAGCTCGGTCTCGTACTGCTCGTCGTAGGCGACCAGCGGGGCGACCGTCTCGTCGAAGAACCCCTCCAGCTCCGTCGGGTCCTCGCTCATGGCCGGCAGCAGCAGCCGATAGGCCCCCGTCTCCTCGAAGGAGAGCTCGGTCAGCCCGCGGGCCTCGGCCACGTTGGCGGCGAGCAGCGCCTCGGCGCCGGCGCGATGGAGGTCCGCCGGGTCGCTCGCGTGGCGGCTGCGCGCGACCGTGATCGTGAACCCCGGGAGGCCCGCCTCCAACTCGCGCAGGACGGCGGCCGCGGTGCGCTTCGCCGCCGTCGCGTCGGAGGCCGGCGTGAGTATCACCAGCTCGCGCTCGAGCCTGCCCCCGGCGTCCTCGTTGGGAC
>JACCSF010000032.1 GCA_013813135.1 Thermoleophilaceae bacterium
GAGGTGCCTTAAGTCTGAGCATGCGGGCTCGCGGGTAAGGCTGGACGGCGCCTATGGCAAGCCCGGCCACCGCCGTCAGCGCTACAGGTGCTCACCGCGGAAAGGCAAGCCGCACGTGTTCACCGAGCTTCTGCCCAGGGAGGAGTCATGGAACGGCGCCTGCGACCAATGCGAGCGCCATCTCGAGCGCCGGGAGGGCCCGAAGGCGCCGCGTCACTATCGGTTCGTCGCCCGCGGGATAGCCGAGGCGCTCGGCGCTGTGGGCGCAGGCGACACCTACATGCAGGCCTCACGCGTGGCCCGGGATCGTGCCCGGCGCTTTCGCTTTGATCCCGCGACAGGCGAGGTTCGCGAGTCAGTCCATGGCCAGCTCGTCGCCGACTGGGTGGAGCTGTTCGCGCCTGTCGTCTTCGAGGCGGACCGGCCGAGCTTCTGGCCGGCGGCCGGCTCGCTGTTGCTAGATCACCTTCCTTTCCGGATCGGGGCCGAGGATGCAAACGGCAGAGGAATACCCGGAGGCCGGGTCGCCTTTGATGTGTTCTGCGCCGTCGGCTACCGCGCCGGCAAGCCGAGGCTGTGGCGCGCGCAGGCCTTCCCGACCGCGCAGCCAGCCAACTGGAGCGCCTTCCTGGGTTCGCTTGAGGGCGAACCCGGGCGCGTGGTCTGCGACGCGCACGGAGGCATGCTGCAGGCGGTCCGCCAGCGCTGGCCGAAGGCCGAGCTGCACCAATGCGAGTGGCATCTCCAGCACGCGCTCGAGCGCCTCTTGAGCAAAGAGGCCAGACGGGCGCCGAGCCAGGAGCTGGGCGAGCTCCGCGAACGCGCGGAGGGGGCGCTTGCCGGACCCAACTTCTGGCGGGCGTTCGTCCAGGCGGCAAAGGTGACCGAGAACGAGAGCCTCGATAACTGGATCGCGGTCAACGGCCCGGTCATCGAGGCGCAGTTCGCTCGGCGGCCCCCGCCTTCACGGCGCCCGGCCGACATGCCGCTGACCAGCGCTGCCCTCGAACAGCTCACCCGGCCGATCTCCGCCGCCCTCCACCCCCGACGCCACGCGCTCAAGAACCGCGAGCGCCTCAACCGCCTGCTGATGCTGATCCAGCTCCACGTCAACGGCGACGACAACACCCAGGCCTACGCCAAGACGATCCGCGCCTGGCTCGAGTCCAATGGCGGCCGCCCGGCCGGCCGCCGCCGCGCCATCGCCGATCCGCTCGGGGCATCCTCGTTGCGCCGACTTAAGCCCAACGCTATGCGAGAGAGGGCTTCGGGCTAGCGGCGAGCGGAGGCGCGCAGGCGCAGCTCGTCCAGCTCGCGCTGCGTGACGGGCTCGGTTCGCTCGAGCGGGTCGGCCACCCGCAGCGCCCATCCGGTTGCCTCACGCGCCTGGTCGACCTCGACTCCGGCGTGTACGGCCACGAGCTGCAGCTCGCCGTCCGCGGCCGGCCGCAGCAACGCCGAGGTCCGTGATCACGACGGTGTGGCCGCGCCGGTGCACCAGCGAGGTGACGAAGTCGAGCCGCTCGACGAACGTGCGCGGCGAGTGGCGGGCGATCACGATCACCGACTTCGCGCACGCGGCGATCTCGGGCGCGCCGCCGGCACCGGGCAGGCGCACCTTGGGATGCTCGTAGCCGCCGATCGCGGTGGTGTTGAGGTTGGCGTGCGGGTCGATCTGGGCGGCGCCGAGGAAACCGACGTCGATCCGCCCGCCGCCGATCCAGAGGTTGAACATCTCGACCACGGAGACGAGCTCGAGCGCGGTCTCGGCCAGGTCGTCGTCGCCGATCGACAGCGGCAGGCGCACGGGCCGGGCGCCGATCGCCCCCGACTCGTAGACCAGCACGCAGCCGGGTGCCTGCAGCCGGCGGGCCAGGTTGGCCGCGGCGTTGGGCGGTCCCACGCCGACAAGGCAGACCTGGCCGTCGCGCAGCTCGCGCGCGGAGTTGATCGTCATCAGCTCCTCGGGGGAGACCTCGAGGCTCGTGGGTGCCTCGCCCACGCTCACGCCGGCACCTCCGCTCCGGGGAGCACCCGCTCGCGCATCCAGTCGAGGAAGCGGTCGCGGCCGCGCGAGATCTCGTCCCAGGCCGAGTAGAAGTTCGTTGTCGCGCGTGGAGTAGCCGGCCGCGTACGACGGGTGGGCGCCGCCGGGCGCGTGGCAGGCGGCGGCCAGCGTCCATGCCGGAAGCACCACGGAGTGGGGGCGCGCCTCGAGCTCGTCGACCAGCTCCTCGACTGTCGCGATCGCCGTGTTCGCGGCAAGCACCGCCTCCTTCTGGACGCCGGCGAGGCCCCAGAGCATCACGTTGCCGTGGCGGTCGGCCTGCTGGGCGTCGATGACCGTTACGTCCGGCCGCACCGCCCGCACCGAGCTGAGCTGCTCGGTCCTCGCCGTCACCGCCGTCGCAGTCTTCATGGGCTTCCTCGACGTGACGATCGTCAACGTCGCGTTCCCGGACATCGAGCGTGACTTCGCGGAGGCTTCGCGGGCGGACCTGTCCTGGGTGCTGAACGCCTACAACATCGTCTTCGCGGCTCTGCTCGTTCCGGCCGGCCGGTTGGCCGACCTGGTCGGGCGCCGGCGCATGTTCCTGGTCGGTGTGACGAGCTTCCTCACGGCGTCCCTGCTGTGCGGGACGGCCTCCTCGCCCGAGGCGCTGGTGGCCGCGCGCGTGCTGCAGGCCGCGGCGGGCGCCATTCTGGTCCCGACCTAGCTCGCGCTGCTGTTGCCCGAGTTCCCGCCCCAGCGGCGCGCCACGGCGGTGGCGATCTGGAGCGCGACCGGAGCGGTGGCTGCGGCGCTCGGGCCGTCGCTCGGCGTGCTCGTGGACCAGCTCGGCTGGCGCTCGGTCTTCTTCGCGAACGTGCCGATCGGCCTGGCGGCCCTCGTGCCCGCCCGCCGCCTGCTGCGCGAGACGCGCGACCCCGGCGGCACCCTGCCCGACCTGCTCGGCAGCACCCTGCTCGTGGCCGGTGTGGGCGCGCTGGCGCTGGGCATCGTCAAGGGCTCCGACTGGGGCTGGGGCACCGCGCGCGTGCTCGGCTCCCTGGCCGCCGCGGGCGTGCTGCTCCCCGCCGTGCTGCTGCGCTCCGCGCGACACCGCGCGCCGGTGATCGAGCTGGGCCTGTTCCGGGCACGCTCGTTCGCGGTCGCCAACGCCGACATGTTCGCCTTCTCGACCGCCTTCTACGCCCTGCTCTTGTGCAACGTGCTGTTCCTGACGCAGGTGTGGGGCTACTCGATCCTCACGGCGGGCTTCGCGGTCACGCCGGGCCCGCTGATGGCGGCGCTCACCGCGCCGCCGGCCGGACGCCTGGCGGACCGCTTCGGCCAGCGGGTGGTCGCCCTGCCCGGGGCGCTCTTCTTTACGGCCGGCTGCACCCTCTTCGCCACAGGCATCGGCCTGACGCCGAACTACCCGGGCGAGTACCTGATCCCGACCATGCTCACCGGCGCCGGGGTGGGCTTCTCGTTCGCGTCATGGGGCAGCGCCGCCGTGGCGGAGCTGCCGCCGGCGCGCTTCGCGACCGGCAGCGCCGTGCTCGCCTGCGTGCGCCAGGTCGGAGCGGTGCTCGGCATCGCGGCGCTCGTGGCGGTGCTGGAGGCTGCCCCGCCGGGCGATCTCCTGGACGGGTTCGGCGACGCCTGGACGATGATGGCCGTCGCGGGGGGCGTGGTCGCGGTCCTGGCCGTGGCGCTGGGCCGCGTTCGGGCGGGCGTGCCGAGCCCCGCCGCGCCGGCCGAGGTGGCGGCCTGATGACGGGGCTGGAGCCTGATCTCGCGATTGACGGGCAAGCCGGCTACGCCCGGTACCCTTGCCTCGATGGCCACCACCGCCCAGTCGGTCGCCGAGGTGTGCGCCGGCGCGCGCCGTGCTTCCCGCTCGCTGGCCCAGCTCGACACGACCACCAAGAACGCCGCGCTGAACGCGATGGCCGAGGATCTCGAGCGCAGGGCGCCCGAGATCCTCCAGGCCAACGCGCGCGACACGGAGGCCGGCGAGGAGGCCGAGCTGCACTCGGGGCTGCTCGACCGCCTCAGGCTCACCGAGGAGCGGCTGGCGGGCATCGCCTCCGACGTGCGGGCGATCGCGGCCCTGCCCGACCCCGTCGGTCAGACGATCGAGGGCTTCCGGCTGGCCAACGGCCTGGACGTGCGCCGCGTGCGCGTGCCGCTCGGCGTGGTGGCCGTCGTCTACGAGGCGCGCCCGAACGTGACGGTGGACTGCTCCGCGCTCTGCCTCAAGTCGGGCAACGCGATCGTCCTGCGCGGTTCCTCCACCGCGGCCCACTCGAACACGGTGCTCGCGCAGGTCGCGTCCGAGGCGGCCGTAGGGGCGGGCGTGCCGGAGGGGGCGATCTCGATCGTCACCGGCGGAGACCGCGACGAGCTGCGTGAGCTTGCCACCCAGGACGGCGTGGTCGACCTGATCATCCCGCGCGGGGGAGAGGGACTGAAGAACGCGCTCAAGCAGCACGCGACGGTGCCGGTCATGTACGCCGCGGCGGGCAACTGCCATGTGTTCGTCGACGCCGGCGCCGACCTCGACGACGCGCTGGCGATCGCGATCAACGCGAAGGTCCAGCGCCCGTCGGTGTGCAACGCGGCGGAGACGCTGCTGGTGCACGCGGACGCGGCCGGCGAGTTCCTGCCGCGCGCGCTGCGGGAGCTGCGCGAGCGCGGCGTCGAGCTGCGCGTCGACGGCCGCACGCGCGCGATGTCCGGCGAGCTTGCCGACTCGCTTGCCGACGCCACCGAGGAGGACTGGGCGACCGAGTACCACGCGCTCATTCTGGCGGTGAAGGTGGTGGACTCGGCGGACGAGGCGATCGACCACGTCAACCAGTACGGCTCGGGGCATTCCGAGGCAATTGTGACCGGGTCGACCGAGTCGGCGCGCGCCTTCACGGCGGGGGTCGACGCGGCCTGTGTCTACGTCAACGCCTCCACCCGCTTCACGGACGGCGCCGTGTTCGGCATGGGCGCCGAGATCGGCAACTCCACGCAGAAGCTGCACGCCCGCGGCCCGATCGGCCTGCGCGAGCTGACCACCTACAAGTTCGTCGCCGAGGGATCCGGGCAGGTCCGCGAGTAGCCCCGTTTTGCGCGTCGGCATTCTCGGAGGAGCCTTCAACCCGCCGCACGCCGGTCACCTGGTGTGCGCGCAGGAGGCGCTTGTGCAGCTGGAGCTGGACAAGGTCGTCTTCATGCCGGTCGGGCGGGCTCCGCACCGCGAGCTGCAGGGCGATCCCGGCGCGGAGGAGCGGCTCGAGATGGTCGAGCTGGTGACGGCCGACGACGAGCGCTTCGAGGTCTCCCGCGCCGAGATCGACCGCGAGGGGCCGTCATACACGGCCGACACGCTGCGCGCGTGGCGCGAGACGGCGCCGGAGGACGAGCTCTTCCTGATCCTTGGCGGCGACCAGGCGGCCGCGCTGACCAGCTGGCACGAGCCGGAGGAGGTGCTGGCGCTCGCGACCGTGGCGGTGGCGGAGCGCCTCAGCTGGTCGCGCCAGGCGATCGGCATCAAGGTCGGCCGCCTCAAGGGCATGCGCGAGATCCGCTACCTCGACATGCCGATCATCCAGATCTCGTCGAGCGCGATCCGCCGCCGGGCGGCGGCAGGCCAGCCGATCCGCTACCTGGTGCCCGACAAGGTGGGCGCCTACATCGACGCGAACGGCCTCTACGGCGCATCGGCGTCGATCTCGGAGAGGGCGCCCGCGTGAGACGTCCTGTGTCAACCGTTGGTGGTTTGGAGTCGTTGGAGGTTGCCGTGGCGGGTGGGGTCGTGGGGCTTTCCGTCTTGCCAGCAGCGCCAGAGTTCGAGCATCCAGGCGCGTCCGAGTGTTCTGCAGGCGTGCGGGTGGTCCTGGCCGCGCGCGAGCGCGCGGCGGTAGACGTCGCCCGCCCATGG
>JACCSF010000036.1 GCA_013813135.1 Thermoleophilaceae bacterium
GCGACGAACACCTACATCTCGCCCAACATGGTCGCCCAGTCGATCGTCAACCAGTTCTGTCGCTCGGGGCGACTCGAGCGCTCGATCCAGACAGTCCGTGCCGCGCTACGCGAGCGGCGCGACGCCACCTGCGGCGCGCGCGACCGGCACCTGCCGGACGCGCGCTACGTGACCCCGGAGGGCGGCTACTTCCTCTGGGTCGACCTGCCCGAGGGCACCGCCGTGGCGGAGCTCGCCCGGCGGTCCGCCGAGCGGGGCGTGGTGTTCGAGCAGGGCAGCGGATTCATGATCGAGGGAGGCGAGAGCTCCCTGCGCCTCGCCTATTCGGCGGTACCGCCCGACCAGATCGAGGAGGGCATCGCGCGCATCGCCGAGGCGTACCGGGAGCTCCCCGCCCCCGCGCGTGCGTGATCGAGCTCGAGCGCCCGCGTGACGCGGGCGCGCTGCTGCGCGACTCGTTCGTCATCTACATCCGGCATTTCTGGACCTTCCTCGCGCTGGGCGCGCTGGTGGTGGTGCCGTCCGAGCTGATCGTGAGCGGAGTCGGGCTGGAGCAGCTCAGTTCCGACTACGACAGCACGCCCAGCTTCGCCGAGGCGGCGATCCCGGCGGCGGTGTCGTACCTCGTGGTGGCTCCGCTGATCACGGCGATCTGCGTGTACGCGCTGCAGTCGGTCGCCGCCGGCGGCTCGCCCCGGGCGCGCGAGGCGCTGGTGAAGGGCTTCGAGTCGTTCACCCCGATCTTCTTCGCGGTGCTGCTGGCGGCACTCGGGATCCTGGTCGGCGCGGTGCTGATCCTGCCGGGCGTCTACCTGTTCGTCCGCTGGTACTTCGTGCCGCAGGCGGTGGTGCTGGAGGGCGCGCACGGCGCGGACGCTCTGCGCGCGAGCGGCCGGCTCGTGGAGGGCTCCTGGTGGCGCACGCTCGGCCTGATCGTCCTGGTCAACGTGGCCGCGTTGCTGGTGGCCGTCGTGCTGGGCGCCCCCTTCACGGCCGCCGCCAACGGCGACGACCGGGCCATCTGGGCACTGATCGGCCAGATCGGCGCCAGCGCGGTGACGCAGCCCTTCGGGGCGCTCTACTCCACGCTGCTCTACTTCGACCTGCGGCAGCGCAAACGGGCGGCGCTGGGGTAGGTACCTTGTCGCGATGCCCCTCAGCTTCGGCGTCACCGTCCTGCCAGACCCGCCGTACCAGCGGCTGATCGAGCTGCTCAAGCTGGCTGAGCGGCACGGCTTCGACTACGGGTGGACGTACGACTCGCACGTCCTCTGGCAGGAGTCGACCCCCACTCTCGCGCTCGCCGCCGCGGCGACCGACCGGATCAAGCTCGGGCACATGGTCACGAACCCGGGCACCCGTGAGCCGACCGTGCTCGCCAGCGCCTACGCGACGCTGCAGGACATCTCCGAAGGTCGCATGGTGATGGGGATCGGCCGCGGCGACTCGGCGCGCCGCTACATCAACCAGCAGCCGGTGCGGGTTGAGCCCTTCGAGGAGGCCCTGCGGATGATCAAGCCGTTCATGAACGGCGACAAGGTCGCCTGGAACGACACGGAGATCGAGCTCTCCTGGGTCCGCCCCGAGCTCCCGCCGATCGAGATGCACGTGGCCGGGTACGGCCCGCGCGTGCTCGCCGTCGCCGGGCGCGTGGGGGACGGCGTGATCATCCAGCTCGCCGACCCGGACATCATCCAGTGGACGATGGGGACAGCGCGCGAGGCGGCGCAGGAGGCCGGCCGTGACCCCTCGCAGCTCAAGTGCATCGTCTGCGCGCCCAGCCATATCTCCGATGACCTCGCCGCGGCGCGCGAGCAGGTGCGCTGGTTCCCGGCGATGGTCTCGAATCACGTCAGGGACCTGATCGCCCGGTACGGCGCCGACGGCTCGATGGTTCCCAAGGCGCTGACCGACTATGTGCCGGCCCAGACGAACTACAACTACGACGAGCACTCGCGCGTCGGCGCCAAGCACGGCGCGTTCGTGAGCGACGAGATCTGCGACCGCTTCTGCGTGCTCGGCACCCCTGACCAGGCGAGCGAGAAGCTTGCGGAGCTGGAGTCGATCGGGGTGGACCAGTTCAACATCTACCTCATGACGGAGGGCCAGGAGGAGACGCTCGAGACCTACGGCCGCGAGATCATCCCGCGCTTCGCCGGCGTGACTGGAGGTGCAGCATGAGAAAGCTCGTCCGCGGCGGCACCGTTGTGACCGCCACCCACTCGTCGGTCGCCGATGTGCTGATCGACGGTGAGGAGATCACGGCCCTGGGTGCGCTCGGCGACGTGGACGCCGAGGTCATCGACGCCGGCGGGTGCTATGTGCTTCCTGGCCTGATCGACAACCACACGCACATGGCCATGCCGTTCGGCGGCACCAACTCGATCGACGACTACGACACGGGCACGCGCGCGGCGGCCGCCGGCGGCACCACCTGCATCGTCGACTTCGTGATCCAGCAGCACCCGGGCGGGCTGCGCTCCTCGCTCGAGGAGTGGAGCGACAGGGCGGCCGGCGCCGCGCACGTGGACTACGGATTCCACATCGCGATCACCCAGGCCGACGAGGGCACGTTCGCCGACATGAAGCCGATGGTGGAAGCCGGGATTTGCACGTTCAAGGTCTTCCTGGCCTACAAGGACGTGCTGATGGTCCCCGACGACCTGTTCCTGCGCGTGCTCGAGTCCACCCGCGACCTCGGCGCGCTGACCATGGTGCACGCCGAGAACGGCTGGGCGATCGACGTGCTCGTGGAGCGCGCCCTCGCCGCCGGACAGACCGACCCGATCCACCACGCGCGCACGCGGCCGGAGGTGCTCGAGGCGGAGGCCACGCACCGCTCGGTCCGCCTGGCCGAGCTCGCCGGCGCGGGCGTCTACATCGTGCACGTGACGTGCGGGCTGGCGGCCGACGAGATCGCCGCCGGCCAGTCGCGCGGCGTGGACGTGTCCGGCGAGACCTGCCTGCAGTACCTGACCAACACGGTCGACGACCTCGAGCGCCCCGACTTCGAGGGGGCCCGCTACGTCTGCTCCCCGCCGCTGCGTGAGGCGCGCAACCAGGAGCTGCTGTGGGCGGCCCTGGATCGCGGCGTGCTGGAGAGCGTGTCCACCGATCACTGCCCGTTCAACAGCGACCAGAAGGCGCTCGGCCGCGATGACTTCTCGAAGATCCCCAACGGCCTCGCGATGATCCAGCACCGGCTGGTGAAGCTGTGGGACCTCGGCGTCGAGACCGGGCGTATCACGCCGGAAGAGCTGGTCAACATGACCTCGACCGCGATCGCCAAGCGATTCGGCCTGGCTCGCAAAGGGGCGATCGCGCCCGGCAAGGACGCCGACCTCGTCGTGTTCGACCCCGCGACGCCCTTCGAGTTCTCCACGCGGACGTCGCACATGAACGTCGACTACGACCTCTTCGAGGGCCAGACCTCCACGGGCAGCGTGCGTCAAACGTTCTGCCGCGGCGAGCTGGTCTACGACCGCGGCGAGATCCGCACCCAGCCCGGTCACGGGCGGTTCGTGCCCCGCTCGCTCGGGGCTCCGGCTCCCGTCGCCTCGTGATGGACGCCGGCCGCGTGCTCGACGACCTGCGCGAGCTGGCGCGCCTCACCGGCGGGCCGGACGGCGCCCGCCGCGTCTGCTGGACCGACGAGTGGGCGCGCGCCCGCGAGTTCCTGCGCTCGCGCCTGGAGGAGCTGCCGGTCGACACCCACACCGACGCGGCGGGCAATCTCTGGGCTGAGCTCGCGGGTCGGCAGGAGGGCTTCGTGATCGTCGGATCGCACGTCGACTCGGTGCCGGCCGGCGGCTGGCTCGACGGCGCGCTGGGCCTGTTCGGCGCGGTCGAGGCGCTGCGCGCGCAGGCCGGCGCCGGGCAACCGGCTGTGGGGCTGCGGCTGGTCGACTGGGCCGACGAGGAGGGCGCGCGCTTCGGGCGCAGCCTGTTCGGCTCCTCCGCCTGCACCGGCACGCTCGACGTGGACGAGGTCCGCGACCTGCGCGACCGCGACGGCGAGCGCCTCGAGGAGGTCGTGGCCCGCTACGACGTGGACCTGGACCGCGCGCACGAGTCCGGCGCGCAGCTGAGCGGGGCGCGCGCTTACATCGAGCTGCACATCGAGCAGGGGCCGGTGCTGGAGAGCCGCGGGGAGCCGGCCGCGACGGTGCTCGGCACCTGCGGCGTGGAGCGCCACGTCGCCGCGTTCACCGGCCAGACCGCGCACGCCGGCGCCACGCCGATGGAGCTGCGCCGCGACTCATTCGCCGCGACCGCGCAGGCGGCGCTGGCGATCCGCGAGATCGGCATCCGCCACGACGGCGTCTGCACCGTCGGCGGCGCGACGAGCGAGCCTGGGGTCGTGACCGCGGTCGCCGGCCACACCGACATGCTGCTCGACCAGCGCCACCTGGATCCCGACGCATTGGCCGCGATGCTCGCCGAGGCACGCACGGCGTGCGAGCGCGCGGCCGCCGACCACGGCTGCGAGGTGGAGCTCCAGTACCTCTGGTCGATCCCCCCGATCCCGTTCGACGACCGGCTGATCGCGCTGGCGCGTCAGGCGGTGCTAGAGGCGGGCGGCAAGGACACCGCCATCCCCAGCGGCCCGCTGCACGACGCCGCCGAGATGGCGCGCCTGCTGCCGACGGTGATGATCTTCTCGTCCTCCTCGCCTCCGGTCTCGCACACCAAAGAGGAGGACACGCCGGAGGCCGACCTGCGCGTGGCGATCGAGGCGTACGGTCGCACCGTGGAGGCCACGCTCGGGCTGGCGGCCGCGGGAGAGCTGCCGCCGTTTAAGTGAGCGCCCTCCGCGATCAGCTGGAGTACCTCGAGGGGTCGAGCCCCTTCTACGCGGAGCGGCTGCGCGGGCTGCGCGAGCACGTGCGGACCGCCGCCGACCTTCCGCGGCTCCCGTTCACGACCAAGGAGGAGCTGCGCGAGGGCCAGCGACGCGAGCCCCCCCTCGGCCCGCATCTGTGCGCGCCAAGCGAGCGGCTGGTGCGCATTCACGTGACCTCGGGCACCACCGGCGAGCCGGTCGCCGTCGGCTTCACCCAGCGCGACCACGAGGCGAACAGCGCCCTCGGCGGAGAGGCCTTCCGCATCGCCGGGCTGCGGTCCGACGACATCATCGCCCACTGCCTCAACTACGCGCTCTACGCGGGCGGCATCGCCGACCACATGGCGCTGGAGGCCAGCGGTGCCACGGTCGTGCCGGTGGGGACGGGGCAGTCGCGCCGGCTGCTGGAGCTGATCCCACGCCTGCGGATCACGGCGATCTTCGGCACGCTCTCCTTCCCCGCGTACCTGGCCGGCCGCGCCCGCGAGGCCGGCATCGAGCCGCGCGAGTTGGGGCTGCGGCACATCGTCACGGCCGGTGAGCCGGGCGCGGGGCTCGCCGCCGTGCGCCAGGAAATCGAGGAGGGCTGGGGAGCGACCGTGGCCGACACGTTCGGGATGAGCGACATGTGGTCGACCATGGGCGGGGCCTGCGGCGAGGGCGAGGGCCTGCACCTCACGGGCGGCGGGCACGCCGTGCTCGAGGTCGTCGACCCGGACACCGGCGATTCCGTGGAGCTCGAGGACGGCGCGACCGGCGAGCTGGTGTGGACGCACCTGCGGCGCGAGGCCTCGCCGCTGCTTCGTTACCGCTCCGGCGACCTGGCGCACGTGTGGACGAGTCCCTGCGCCTGCGGTCGCGCCGAGCCGCGCATCCGGATCGACGGCCGCCGCGACGACATGCTGCGCGTGCAGGCCGTGAACGTCTACCCGCAGGCGATCGGCGCGGTCCTGGCCGCAGATTCGCGGCTGGGGCGCCACTGCGTGGTCGCCGATGGCGACCCGATCGTCCCCCCGCTGAGCGTCTATGTGGAGGCGCCGGCGCGGATCGACATGGGCGGCCTCGAGGGCCGGCTGCGTGCCGGCCTGGGGGCGCGCTTTGTCGTAACGCGGCTCGAGCCCGGCTCGCTGCCGGTAGCTGAGCACAAGACCCGAATCGTCCACCGAACCGCACGTGGGGACGTGCTGCCACAGGCGGTGGAGACCGTCAGGAGGGAGACCGCGACATGACAGTCACAACCGCCGCCCTCGGCGCCGCCCGGGTGATCAGCTGGGATCGCCAGGCGCGCCGCAACGCCTGGGACCTGGCGACAATGACGGCGATCGCCGACGCGATCGAGGCGGCCGGCGGGGATGCGGAGGTGCGCTGCATCGTGCTGCGCGGCTCCGGCGAGCACTTCTCCGCCGGCGACGACCTGCAGGCGGCGATCGAGGCGGACTCGACGGCGTGGGCGGCGACGATGGAGAGCTTCCAGCGCCTCACGCGGGTGGTGCTGGCGGCGCCCGTGCCCGCCATCGCGGCCGTCGACGGCGTCTGCGTCGGCGGCGCGCTCGAGTTCGCCGCGAGCTGCGACCTGCGCCTCTGCACGGACCGCGTGCTGCTGATGACGCCCGAGGTCGGGATCGGCCTGGTGGCGAGCAACGCGGGCACGCTGCTGCTGCCGGAGGTCCTGGGCGAGAGCGCCGCCCGAGAGCTGCTGCTCGGCGGCGAACCGCGCGACGCGGAGTGGGCGCGCGAGCACGGCTTCGCCACGGAGATGGTGGGACCGGATGAGCTGGACGCTCGCATCGAGCACTGGGCGGCCGTCTTCTCGCGCACGTCGCGCGCCGCGGTCGCCGCGACCAAGGCGATGCTCAACGAGCGCTTCGGCGCGCTGCTCGGCGAGGCCATGGATCGCGAGACGCACCACGGCGTGCGCCTGTTCGACGAGGACGACGCCAAGGCGGCACTGCGCGCGTTCGCCGCGGCGCGCCGGGCGGGCTAGCGCCGCAGCAGCGCCCGGCGAATCGTGCCCGCCCGCATGCGCTGCGGGTGGTCGCCGACCTTGATGCTGGCGACCTCGCGGGCGGTCTTCCAGGAGATCACCGAGACGCGGTCGTCGCCGGCGACCGACACGAAGCAGTAGCGACCGTCGCGGGTCGTTGTCGACCAGTAGGGCACCCGGCCAACCGGGATGATCCGCTGCGGCCGGAGCGTGCGGCGCGAGACGATCGCCGCGTAGTTCGACATCGTCCCCGCCACGCAGAACTTGGTGCCCGCGTTGTTGATCGTCAGCCCGTGGTGGGCCGAGTCGAGCAGGTAGTCCCGGCGGCTCAGCTTCTTGGCCCGGGCGCTGAGCGGCAGGAAGGCCAGGCGCCGCACGCGATCCTGCTTGAGGTCGTACTCGACGAAACCGTGGAAGAAGGACAGCTGGAAATACACGAAGCGCTCATCCGGGGACAGCGCCATCGGCCTGACCGCCGAGCTCATCCCCGTCCTTCCGAACTCGGCCACCTTCTTGCCCATGTCGATGCGGCGCTTCACCTTCAAGGTGCGCGCGTCGATGATCTCGAACACGCGCTCGCCCTTGGTCGCGTCCTCGGAGGGGTCGTCGGTGTCGCTGTACACGGGGCCGATGCTGGCGTGGTAGATCAGCTTGCCGTCGCGCGAGAAGTTGTTCTCGTGCGGCTGGTCGCCGGACGGGATACGACCGACGATCCGGCCCCGCGCGGTGTCGATCACGTTCACGTTGCGCGCCGTTGACGCGGACACGAGCAGCCGCCGGCCGTCGGGCGAGAGCGCCATGTGGTCGGCCCGGTAGCCGTCCACCTTCACCCGCCAGGCGATCTTCTCGGTCTTCACGTCGAGGGCGACGACATCGGCGAAGCTCGGCCGCGAGAAGTAGACGTAGCGGCCGTCCTTGGACGTGAATCCGTCATCGACGTACTGGTTGTGGCCCTCGCCGATGACTTCCCGGATGAAGTCGTAGAGGGGCTTGGCCGCCGGGTCGGCCTCGATCTGGGCGATCCGCTCGGCGCGGTCGGGCACGACGTTTATCCGCGCCAGCCGCTCGAAGCTGCGCGGATCAACCAGATCGGCCGTGCCCGCCCAGTTGTTGCTGACCACGACCACGTCTCGCTGCCCCTTGGGCGCCGCGGTGGCCGCCGGAGCGAGGCAGCCAAATGCGGCCGCGATCAGGACGAGGACGAGGGCGGATCGCACGGGCCGTAGCTTATTCGTGGGCGCAACCGCGCGGCAGGTGTTCCAGCGCCGTGGCGGCCACGGCCGGCGCGTCAGCGCCCGTAACGCTCTCTGCCCAGGACCAGCTGGTCCGGCAGCGCCACCCGCACGGGCGGTGAGGGGTTGGCGACCACGGATACGGTCTCGGCGACGCTGCGCGTGATCGAGTGGGTCGAGTCGTCCGCCTCGATCACGATCTCCTCGTCGTCCGCGTGGCCGAGCTTTCCCTTGAGGCCCGGGTGGAGGCCGATGTCCTTGAGATAGTGGAGCAGGTCCTCCGCCTCGTTCTCGAAGCGCAGGATGCGCACGGTGGCGCCCTGCTCGACGTCGGCCAGCGGCACTCCCTGCTCGCGCTCGCCCTCGAAGATCGGGTGGCCGTGCGGGCAGGTCTTGGCGTCGCCGATCGCCCGCAGCATGCGCTCCTCGACCACCGGCGACATCCAGTGCTCCAACCGCTCCGCCTCCTCGTGGACCTGGTCCCACGGGATGTCGAAGACGTCGGTCAGGAAGCGCTCGATCAGGCGGTGCCGGCGTACGATCTGGGATGCGTGCTCGCGTCCGCTGCTGGTGAAGCTGAGGATCTTGTCTTCGGCACGCGTCACGTACCCGTCGCCCTCGAGGCGTCCGATCATCTCGTGCACGGTTGGAGCCGAGACCTGCATGGCACGCGCGATGTTGGCGCCCGTGATCGGCAGCCCGGCCTCCTGCAGCCAGTAGATGATCTGGAGGTACTCCTCCTCTGCGACGGTCGCCTGATCGTGGGACATCGGGATGATCCTAACGCCCGACTAGAGTGGCCGCCTGTGCAGCTCCAGCCAGGGAACCGCGTGGTCGTGACCGGTGCCTCGCGCGGCATCGGAGCCGCGATCGCGGATGCGTTCGAGCGGCGCGGCTGCACCGTGGGCCGCGTGTCGCGCTCCGGCGACCCGGCCGGCGACGTGGCCGACCCCGACTCGATCGCGCGCGCGATCGAGGGCTTCGGGCAGGTCGACGTGCTGGTGGCCAACGCCGGGATCGCTCACTACCTACCCTTCACTGAGATGCCGCCCGAGCTGATCGAGCAGCTGACTCGGGTCAACTGGCTCGGCACGGTCTACACGGTGAAGGCCGCTCTGCCGGGCATGCTGGAGCGCCGCCGCGGCCACGTGGTGATCGTCTCCTCGGGGGCCGGGATCCGCTCCTTTCCCGGCGCAGCGGTATACGGCGCCACCAAGGCCGCTCAGCGCGGCTTCGGCGAGGCGCTGCGGCACGAGCTCAAGGGAACCGGGGTCGGGCTGACGATGGTCTACCCCGGCCAGATCCGCAGCTCGCTGCACGACCACGAGAAGGAGCGCATGCCTGACTGGTACAAGCTCGAGCGGGGCGTCCCGCCGGAGCCGCTCGCCCAAGCGGTGATCGAGGCTGTCGAAAAGGACAAGCGCGAGGTCTTCCACCCGGCCAGCGTGCGCCTGCTGCGCATCATGCACGGGCTCAAGCCCGCGTTCGCTGACGCCCTGCTGCGGCGCATCATGCACCGGAGCGCCGCGCCGTGAGCCTGCCGCTCTCCCCCCCGGTGCAGCCGCAGCTGGCCAAGAGCGCGCGCGAGCTGCCGGCAGGCGACGACTGGTGCTACGAGCCCAAGTGGGACGGCTTCCGCACGATCGTGTTCCGCGACGGCGACGACGTGCACCTGCAGAGCCGCAACGGCCGGCCGATGAACCGGTACTTCCCCGAGATCGTGGAGCAGGCCCTGGCGTTGCCGGCCGAGCGGTACGTGCTCGACGGCGAGATGGTCGTCACCGTGGACGGCATCCAGGAATTCGACCTGCTCTCCCAGCGCATCCACCCGGCCGCCTCGCGGGTGGAGCGGCTCGCCAGGGAGACGCCGGCGCAGCTGGTGGCGTTCGACCTGTTGGCCGAGGGTGACGACGAGCTGCTCGAGCTGCCCTACGCGGAGCGGCGCAAGCGGCTCGCGGCTCTGGTGACGGACCCTGTCGAGCTCACCTCCGCCACGGACGACCCCGACGCCGCGGGCCAGTGGCTCGCCGGGACCGGCGAGGGCGTGATCGCCAAGCAGGCCTCGGCGCCGTACCGCCCGGGCGAGCGGGTCGGCATGGTCAAGGTCAAGCGGGTGCGCACGGCCGACGCCGTTGTGGCCGCGTTTCGCTTCGGCAAGGAGCCCGAGACCGTCGGCTCGCTGATCCTGGGCATGTACGACGACGGCGGCGAGCTGCACGTGATCGGCCATACCTCGAGCTTCCGCGCCAAGCAGAAGCGCGAGCTGCTCGAACTGCTCGAGCCCTACCGGACCCACGAACGCGGCTCGGGCGAGCCGAGCCGGTGGAAGTCGGACGAAGAACTGGTCTGGGAGGGCCTGCGCCCCGAGCTGGTCGTCGAGGTGGCCTTCGACCACATCACCGGCCAGCGCATCCGGCACGGGGCGAAGTTTCTGCGCTGGCGGACCGATAAGGAACCTCGGGGATGTCTCACCTCTCAGTTGCGCGACTGATACTCGCGCTGCTCGTGCTCGCCGGCGTGCTCGCGCCGGCGGCGCAGGCGCAGTACCAGGTGCCCGCTGACAACCCGTTCGTGAGCACGCCGGGCGCGCGCGGCGAGATCTACGTCTACGGCATGCGCAACCCCTACCGCTGGTCGTTCGACCGCCAGACCGGCGACATGTGGATCGGCGACGTCGGCGGGAGCGCCTCGGGCTCAGACCAGGAGGAGATCACGTATCTGGGGGCGGGCCGCATCCGCGGCGCGAACCTCGGCTGGAACTGCTTCTCGGGCACGGCCGTCGAGGCGGGCTGCACCCCGACAAACTACTTCCCGCCCGTGCACACCTACCCGAGCGGCCCCGACGTGGTGATCGGCGGCTACGTGGTGCGCGACCCCGACCTGCCGGCGTTCGCGGGCCGCTACCTCTTCGGCCGGTTCAACACCGGCGTCTACCGCCTCGAGGCCAACGGGACCGCAACCGGCCTGGGCGTGAGCGCGCCGACGCTGTCCGGCTTCGGCGAGGACGGCACCGGCCATCTCTACGCGACCACGCTCAGCGGGCCGGTCTACCGACTCACCCAGAGCGGCTCAGCGCTCGCCCTCACGAGCATCGGCAACTTCAACCAGCCGGTGGCCGTGGCGGCCGCGCCCGGCGACACGGAGCGGCTGTTCATCGTCGAACGGACCGGGGTGATCAAGGTGCGCACGGGCGGCCAGGTGAGCGACTTCCTCGACATCACCTCGCTCGTGAAGAACGGCGGCGAGCAGGGGCTGCTCGCGGTCGCGGTCGCGCCCGACTACGCGACCAGTGGCCGCGTCTTCGCTTACTACACCGACAACGGCAACGACCTCCAGCTCGACGAGTTCCGCCGCACCGCCGACGGGCCCGACCGCGCCGACCCGACGACGCGCCGGCCGCTGCTCACGATCCAGCACGACGCCGCCATGAACCACAACGGCGGTCAGCTGCTGTTCGGTCCGGACGGTCTGCTCTACCTGTCGACCGGCGACGGCGGCACGCAGGGCGATCCGGAGGGGGACGCGCAGAGCCTCGCTTCGCTGCTGGGCAAGGTGCTGCGCCTCGACGTCGGCGTTCCTCCGGCCGCGGTCGACACCGTGGCGCCGCAGCTGCGCACGAGGGTGAAGAGCCGCCAGCGCGTGCTGCGCCTGCGCGGAGCGGTGGTCTACGCGCGCTGCAGCGAGGCGTGCTCGATCGTCGCCGGCGGCAGGCTCAAGGTCGGCACGCGCGAGTACCGCCTGCGCCGGGTGGGGAAGGCGGTGGACGGCGTCCACCGTGCGCGCGTGAAGGTGCTGCTCACCACCAAGACGCGGCGGGCGCTGAAGAAGGCGTTGAAGCGCCATCGCCAGCCGGTGGTGACCGTGAACCTGCGTGCTCGGGACGCCACCGGCAACCGCTCGCCGCTGGCCAGCAAGACGGTCCGGGTCACCCGCTGAGCTCGGTGATGCGCCGCTCGAGGAAGGCGCGCTCGGCCGGGTTCGCCGCCAGCTCGCGCGCGCGCCGGTAGGCCGCCGCCGCCTCCTCGTCGCGTCCGAGGCGGCGCAGCAGGTCGGCGCGCGTGGCGTGCAGCAGGTGGTAGCCCTCGAGGCGCGGGCTCTCGAGCCGCTCGATCAGATCGAGCCCCGCCCCGGGGCCCGCGGCCATAGACACCGCCACCGCGCGGTTCAGCTCCACGACCGGCGACGGCTGAAGCTCGGAGAGCCGCTCGTAAAGCGCCGCCACGCGCGCCCAGTCGGTCGCGGTGGCGGCGTGCTCGGCCGCGATCGCGGCCTGGATGGCGTAGGGGCCGCGGCGGCCCGCCGCCACTGCCAGCCGCACGCCCTCGCGGATCTCCCCCGCGTGCCAGCGCGAGCGGTCCTGGTCTTCGAGCAGCACCAGCTCGCCGCGCTCGTCCACGCGCGCGTCGCGGCGCGAGTTGTGCAGCAGCATCAGGGCCAGCAGGCCGCGCACCTCGCTCTCGTCGGGCATCAGGGCGCGCAGCAGCCGCCCCAGACGGATCGCCTCGTCGCACAGCTCGCGCCGCACCACGGTGTCCGCCGTCGTGGCCAGATAGCCCTCGTTGAAGATCAGGTAGAGCACCGTCAGCAGCGAGCGCAGCCGGTCCGGCAGCTCGTGGTCAGGCGGCACCTGGTACGGGATGCGCGCCTCGCGGATCTTGCGCTTGGCGCGCACGATGCGCTGCTGCGTGGCGCTCTCGCTCGCCAGGAACGCGCGCGCCACCTCGGGCGTGGACAGGCCGCCGAGCGTGCGCAGCGTGAGCGCCACGCGCACCTCCGGGGCCAGCGCCGGATGGCAGCAGGTGAAGAACAGCCGCAGCCGGTCGTCCGGCAGCGACGTGTCGGGCGGGTCGTCGGGCAGTCCGGGCATCAGCCGTTCCAGCTCGCGCAGCTTGTCCTCGTAGTGGCGCTCGCGGCGCAGGCGGTCGATCGCGCGGTTGCGTGCCGTCCGCACGATCCAGGCGCCGGGGTTGTCCGGCGCCCCGTCGCGCGGCCAGCGCTCCAGCGCGATCACAAAAGCCTCCTGAACCGCCTCCTCGGCGAGGTCGAAGTCGCCGAGGATGCGGATCAGGGTCGCCACCGCCCGGCCCGACTCGGCTCGGAACGCGGCGGCGGCGACCTGTGCCGGTTGCTGTCCCTCTACGAGGCCGCCCCCTCGCGGGCTGTCTGGGGATCCTCGTATCCCTCGTAGGCCAGGACCGGCCGGATCTCGCAGACCCCGCCGCGCCGCGCGCTCGGCAGTTGGGCCGCCCAGTCGATCGCCTCGTCGAGGTCCTTGCACTCGATGACGTAGAAGCCGCCGATCTGCTCCTTGGTCTCGACGAACGGACCGTCGGTGAGCAGGCGCTCGCCGTCCTGGACCCGCAGGGTGGTGGCCGTCGTGCTCGACTGGAGGCCCTCGCCGGAGACGAACGCGCCCGCGTCCACGAGCGCCTTGCTGTAGTCCGACCAGAGCTGCATCTGGGCGGCCATCTCCTCTTTGGACCAATCCGCGTACCGACTCTCGTCGCCAACGATCACGAGCATGTACCTCATCGCTGCTCCCTTCGGTCGTGCGGCGCCACTCGCCGCGTTCAACCTAACGACGAACGGGCGGGGAGTAAATCGACATCGGCGTCAATCCTTCTTCGCCCGCGACGGCTGCACCCGCTTGGGCTCGCCTCGCTGCTTGCCGAAGTGGGGCGGCCAGGGCGCGTCGCCGAGTCCCTCGGCCTCGTCGCGGGCGGCCAGCTCGTGCAAAGCGTCGAGGCTGCCCGCCGACTCGTGCAGTCCCGCGCTTGGGTCGCCCTTCTCGAGCAGACGCGCGGGCACCGTCTCGAGCGTGAAGTCGCCCAGCTCGGCGTCGGGCACCTCGTCCCACTCGAGCGGCGCCGACACGCGGGCGTCCGACACCGGCCGCACCGAGTAGGCGGAGGCGATCGTGCGGTCGCGCGCGTTCTGGTTGTAGTCGAGGAACACGCCCACGCGCTCCTCCTTCCACCACTTCGACGTGGCCTTGCCCGGCATGCGCCGCTCGACCTCGCGCGCCAGGGCGAGCGCGGCGCGGCGCACCTCGGTGAAGTCCCAGCGTTGCTCGATGTGCACGTAGATGTGGATGCCGCGCGAGCCCGACGTCTTGGGGAAGCCCGTCAGCCCGTGCTCCTCCAGCACCTCGCGCACGCACAGCGCCACACTCCGCACGTCGCCCCAGTCCGAGGAGCCGGGCGTGGGATCGAGGTCCACCCGGAGCTCGTCGGGATGGTCGGCGTCCGGGCGCCTCACCGGCCACGGGTTCCAGTCGATCACACCCAGGTTAAGCCCCCAGGCGATATGGGCGCGGTCCTGGAGCGTGAGGTAGTTGGCGGTACGCCCGCTCGGGAACGAGACCTCGAGCTGCTGCACCCAGTCGGGCGCGCTCTTGGGTACGCGCTTCTGGAAGAAGAAGTCGTCGGCGGCCCCGTTCGGGAAGCGCTTCATCGACGTGGGACGGTCGTGCATGTGCGCAAGCAGCGGGTCCGCCACGGCGAGGTAGTACTCCAACAGGTCGAACTTGGTGTGCCCGCGCTCGGGAAAGAAGACCTTGTCCGGGTTCGAGAACTTCACCTCGTGGCCGTCGAGCTCCAAGATGACCTGGTCGCGTTCCATTTCGTCAGCATATGACCGGTGCCGGAGCTGGAAGTCATCGCTGGGGACGTGACGAAGCTCGAGGTCGACGCGATCGCCAACGCCGCCAACACCCAGCTGCGACACGGTGGCGGCGTGGCGGGCGCGATCTCGCGCGCCGGGGGCCCGGCCGTGCAGCGCGAGTCGGACGAGCGCGCGCCGATCGGGCTCGGCGAAGCGGTCGAGACGACCGCGGGCGACATGCCGGCCCGCTGGGTGATCCACGCGGCAACCATGGAGCTCGGCGGCCCGACCTCCGCAGAGATCATCGAGCGCGCGACGCGCTCCACGCTCGCCCGCGCCGAGCAGCTGGGCTGCCGTTCGCTGGCGCTGGTCGCCTTCGGCACCGGCGTCGGCGGCTTTCCGCTCCCCGAGGCGGCCGGCTTGATGGTCGGCGTGGCGAAGCGGCACGAGGGCGGGCTGGAGCGCATCGTGTTCGCGGTGCACGGCGACGAGGCGGAGCGCGCGTTCCGCGAGGCCGTTGGCTGACCTGCCGGCGCTGGTCGCGCCCGATTCGTTCAAGGGGACCTTCTCGGCGCGCGAGGTGGCGGGCGCAATCGCGCGCGGACTGCGTGCCGGCGGGCGCGAGGCCGAGGAGATGCCTGTGGCCGACGGCGGCGAGGGCACGATCGAGGTCCTGCTGTCGACGCTCGAGGGCGAGCTGAGCAGTGTGCGCGTCGGCGATCCGCTCGGCCGGCCGCTCGATGCCTCCTTCGCGCTGATCGACGGCGGCCGGACCGGCATCGTCGAGATGGCGCGGGCGAGCGGCCTCGGGCTGGTGGCCGAGGACGAGCGCGACGCCTGGGCGGCGTCCACGCGCGGGACCGGGGAACTGATCGTCGCCGCCGTCGAGGCGGGCGCGCAGCGCGTGATCGTGACCGTCGGCGGCTCCGCCACCACGGATGGCGGCGCCGGAGCGCTCGAGGCGCTCGAGGAGGCCGGGACGACCATCGAGATGGACGTCCTGTGCGACGTGCGCACCCCGTTCGAGGACGCGCCGCGCGTGTTCGGCCCCCAGAAGGGCGCGGACGCGGCGCTCATTCGCAAGCTCGAGCAGCGCCTTGACGCGCTGGCCGGCACGTTTCGGCGCGACCCCCGCGGCGAGCCGATGACCGGCTGCGCGGGCGGGCTCTCAGGCGGACTCTGGGCAGAGCACGGCGCGCGCCTGCACGACGGACCCGCCTTCGTCCTGAACGCGCTCGGCTTCGACGAGCGCATGCGTGCCTCGGCCTTCGTGGTCACGGGCGAGGGCCGCATCGACGAGCAGACGTTGCAGGGCAAGCTGGTCGGCGAGGTCGCCACCCGCTGCCGACAGGCCGGCGTGCCGTGTCACGGGGTGGTCGGCAGGATCGAGCTGGAGCCGTTCTCCGCGCGCATCCTCGACTTCGCCTCGCTCAGCGAGGCCACCACGCTCGAGGAGCTCGAGCAAGCCGGCCGGCGGCTGGTTGCGTCATGAGGCGGGCCGTCGCGGTCGTCTGGCGGTCCCTGAAGTCGTTCTACGACGACCAGATGACCCACCACGCCGCGGCGCTCACGTACTACGCGCTCATGTCGTTGTTCCCCGCCGTACTGCTCGCCCTGTCGCTGCTCGGCCTGCTGGGGCAGTATCCCGAGACCTACAACGCGATCGTGAACTACCTACGCGACGTCGCACCCGCCTCGGTGGTCGACCCTGTGGACCGGTCGCTACGCACTGCGCTCCAGAGCAAGGGCACGGCTGCGACCGCTCTGGGCATCAGCGTGGCGGTGGCGTTCTACGGCACGACCGGAGCGCTGGAGGCCACGCGCCGTGCGCTCAATGTCGTGTTCGAGCTGGAGGGGTCGGGCCGCAGCTTCCTGCGGCGCAAGACGATCGACGTGCTCTTCACGATCGTGCTGATGGCCTTGGTGCTAACCAGCCTGATCATGGTCTTCGTGGGCGGCCGCTTCGCCCGCGACCTGCTCGGGTTCGCCGGACTCGGCTCGACCGCCGCCGACGTCTGGAACGTCGCCCGCTGGCCCGGGGCGGTCGTCGTGGCCATGCTCATCTTCGCGCTGATCTACTACGTCACGCCGGACGTCAAGCAGCGCGGGTTCCACTGGCTCACCCCCGGAGCGGCCGCGGGCGTCCTGCTCTGGCTGTTGGCGTCGCTCGCGTTCTCCAAGTACGTGTCCAGGGTCGCGGACGTGGGCGCCGTGTACGGCGCGTTCACGGGGGCGATCCTGCTGCTGGCGTGGCTGTGGCTGACGAACGTCGCGCTGCTGTTCGGCGCCGAGCTGAACGCCGAGATCGAGCGTCAGAAGCAGTTCGGCGAGGGCGTGCCGAAGCGCGACACGCTCAACCTTCCGGCCCGGGGCTGATCCGGCGCTCCACAGAGACCGAGTAGGCCGGCCCGCGGAAGCGCAGGATGGCGTCGTCGGAGAGCTCGATGCCGTCGGTAACGCGCGTGGGGTCGAAGACGAGCACGTCGCCGTCGCGCTCGCGATCGCGGTCCGGTCCATCGAGCACCAGCCGGCCCACCTCCACGCGCTCGCGCTCGTCGGGCCAGGCAACCGTCGGGTCGTCGACGGCGTCCTCGTGCGCCGCGACGACCACCAGGAGGCGAAAGGCGCTCTCGCCGCGCGCCAGGATCTCCTCCTGCAGGTAATCCCGGCCGCGCGCCTTTGCGTCCTCGCCCGACAGCGTATGCTCACCGGCCTCGGGCTCGAAGCGGTAGCGCACGAAGCGCGCGCCGCCCCCGGCGTCGAGCCAGCGATACGAGTGGATCGAGTTGTACGCGCAGGTGGCGTAGCTTGCCGGCGGGTCCGAGCCCAGCGCCGCCTGGATCGCCGGCAGCGCCTCGGGGTGGGCGCCGAGCCAGTCCGGCATCAGCCGCTCCGGGTCCATGCGCGCCTGTGTGAAGGACAGGAAGTCCTCCGGCGTGCGCACGAAGAAGCAGGGCAGGGTGAGCCCGACAATGTCGGCCTTGCCGCCGTCCGGGAGGTAACTTGACCGCCATCCCGCGGCCCTCCCTGGCGTAGTCGGGGATGCCGGGGTCACCTCCGCCGTTCGAGAAGCGCACGGTCACCCGGACGGGCTCGTCCTGCATGTGCGCGGCGGTCGTGAGAGCGCTGCCGTTGCCCGTCGGCGTGCAGATGCCGGACAGGAGCGTGCCCTTGGCGTGCGCCGCGCGGTGACCGGGATGAATCCCCGAGATCTCGTTGATGGCGTCGACGATCTCTTCCGCGAGCGAGCTCATGCGAGGACACTAGGCCACGGGAGCCGCCGGCAAAGCGACGGGCGCCCCGAAACGGAGCGCCCGTGCTGCCTCACCCGTGCGACATACCGCCGACCCTGCGCAGCCGGCCGAGCCGGCCGCTTCGGGCCTCGCGGCCGTCGCGGCGCTGGGACGACGGTCCCAGCTGCACCACGATTGTAACTTCAGTTACGAGTTATCGCGACTCCGCGATCGCGCGCATCACGGCTTCGTAGAAACCCTCGCTCATGGCCGCCTCGGTGCGCTCCACCCCGGGGTTCGCGGAGGAGTCAGCGACCGTGGCGTTGGCGACCAGGAAGAAGCGCCCGACCACCTCGGCCACCTCGAGATCCTCGCGCGAATCGCCCACGCCGACGCACTCCTCGCCGGCGTACCCGCGGGCGCGCATGTGCGCGGCGACCGCCCCGGACTTGGACGAGACGGCGGGGATCAGGTGGAACGCGTGCAGGCCGTCCTCGATCTCGCCGTTGTCCACGAGGCGCAGCGCGGTATGGCCCTCGGCGGCCAAGAGCTCGTTGGCCTCGTCGACGTCGATCAGGCCGCGGTAGAGGTGGGAGACCTCGCGATGCTCGTGCCAGGGCGAGTGCGGCTCGAGCCGCCCGGCGTAGCGCTCCAGCAGCAGCGCGGGAGCGCCCAGCTCGTCGATCTGCGCATGGATTGTCTGACCCTCCCGCGGCTGCAGGTCGCCGGTGAGGAACGTCAGCTCGCCGTCGATGACCATTCCGGACCCGACCTCGAAGATGTAGGCGCTCTGGCCCATCAGCCGAGCGTCCTCCATCACCTGCGCGCGCCGCCGGCCGGACTTGATCACCACCTCGACCCCAGCCCGGTGACAGGCCTCCAGAGCGCGGGCGGCGAGCAGGGTGAAGTCACCCTCCGCCGTGCGGAAGAGCGACGCCCCCTTACCGAGGAGCGTCCCGTCGAGGTCTGTGTAAACGCACCGGATTGCCATTTAGGGTGGTCCCTCTACGCGCGAGCGCGCAGCGTGGCATACGGCGGGCGCTCCACGAGCTCGACCTGGATCAGCTGCCCATCCACCGTCTGGAACGGCGGGGCGTGTTCGTCGATCAGGCGACCTTCGGCGCGCAGGCGCTCCAGGATCACGCGCAGCACCGCGTAGGCCATCGGGCCGAGCGCCTGCAGCGGCTGGTGGCGGTTGTGGCGCTCCTCGAGGTCGACCTGCGCCATGCCGTCGGTGCCATCCAGCAGGTCGCGGGCGTGCAGCAGCATCGAGGTCTCGATCGCGTAGCCGGTGGCAAACGGCAGCTCGTCGAGGAACGAGCGGCGCGCGGCCACCTCGCCGGCGAGCGGCTGAACGAAGGCCGCCAGCTCGGGGTAGAAGGCCGACAGCAGCGGCCGGGCGGTCAGCTCGGTCACGCGCCCGCCCTCGCTCCGGCGCGGCTGGCCCTCGACCGCGGCATAGGGCCTGCGGAAGTGGCCCTTCACGAACCGCACCTCGTGCTCCTCGCAGATCAGCGGGCCGAGCATCCCGGTGGCGAAGTGAGGAGAGAAGCCGCGCGTGTCGGAGTCGAGGTAGACGATCAGCTCGCCTGTGGTCACGGCCAGCGCGCGCCACATGGCGTCGCCCTTGCCGAGCACCTGCCCGAACTCCGGGAGCAGGTCCCCCTCCTGGTGCACGTCGGCGCCGAGCGACGCCGCGATCTCGGCCGTGCCGTCCTGCGACGCCGCGTCCACCACCAGCACCTGGTCGATCAGACCCTCGAGCGACCACAGGCGCTCGACGATCGGACCGATCGTGTCCGCCACCTCGCGGGTGGGCAGCACCACGGTCACCCGCTCCTGCTTGTGCTCCCGCAGCAGCTCCGCCGAAAACCGCGAGTGATGGAAGGGGCGGATCAACTCGTTCGTACTATGGCAAGACGTGAGCCGAGTTCAGGCGCCATACCCGTGGGAATCCGTCCTCGAAACGGCGGGCGAGGGAGAAGTGGTCGCGACCACCCGCGAGCGCTCCCAGGCGGGGGTCACCGCCCCCCTTCCCGACGACCTGCATCCGGCGCTCTACGCAGCGCTTTCCGGCGCCGGAATCGATGCGCTCTGGTCGCACCAGGCCGACGCCCTGGAGAGCGCCCGGCGCGGCCACACGATGGTCACGACCGGCACCGCCAGCGGCAAGTCGCTCGCCTTCAACCTGCCCGTGCTGGACACGCTCGCGTCGGACCCCTCGGCGCGCGCGTTCTACCTCTACCCGACCAAGGCGCTGGCGCAGGACCAGGCGCGCAAGCTGTCGGACCTTGCGCAAGCCGCGGGCTCGGCCCGCGGCGCAGCGATGCCCTCCGGGGGCTTCCTGCGCCACGCCATCTACGACGGCGACACCCCGCGCGAGGAGCGCCGCGCCATCCGCCAGCGCTCCAACCTGATCCTCACCAACCCGGACATGCTCCACGTGGGGGTGCTGCCCAACCACCGCAACTGGGGCGACGTGCTGGCCAACCTCGCCTGGGTGGTGGTCGACGAGGCACACGTCTACCGCGGCGTGTTCGGGTCGCACGTGGCCAACGTGCTGCGCCGGCTGCGGCGGCTCGCCCGCGCCTACGGCGCCGAGCCGCGCTTCGTGCTCACCAGCGCGACGATCGCCAACCCGCGCGAGCTGGGCGAGGGCCTGACAGGCCTCGAGATGCTGCTCGTGGACCGCGACGGCGCCCCGCACGCCGAGCGGCAGGTCGTGATCTGGAACCCGCCGCTGGTGGACGCGAAGCTCGGCAAGCGGGCCTCGGCCCTGTCCGAGGCGGCCAAGCTGCTGGCCGACCTTGTAGCGCGCGACGTGCGCACGATCTGCTTTCTCAAGTCGCGCCGCGGCGTGGAGCTGATCCAGCGCTTCGCGCGGCTGCGACTGGAGGACATGGGCCGCGCGGACGCCGCCGAGCGGATCGCCCCCTACCGGGCCGGCTACACGCCCACCCAGCGGCGCGAGATCGAGCGGCGGCTGTCCGAGGGCGACCTGCTCGCCGTGGTCGCCACCGACGCGCTCGAGCTCGGCATCGACGTGGGCCAGCTCGATGCCGCGCTCTGCGTTACGTTCCCGGGGACGGTCGCCAGCCTGCGCCAGATGTGGGGCCGCGCGGGGCGCCGCGACGCCGGGCTGGCCATGTACGTGGCCGGCGAGGACGCGCTCGACCAGTTCTTCTGCCGCCATCCCGACGAGTTCCTGGACCGGCCGGTCGAGCGGGCGATTCTCGACCACGAATCGGAAGAGATCCACCTCGCCCACCTGACCGCCGCCGCCTACGAGCTGCCGCTCACGCCCGAGGACGAGGAGGTCTTCGGCGAGCGCTGGGAGCAGCACGCGCAGCGGCTGGTCAAGCAGGGCCGGCTGCGCGAGCGCGGCGGGCGCTACCTGCCGCGCGGCCCCGGCTACCCGGCCGCCGAGATCGCGCTGCGCTCGGCCTCACCGGACTCGGTGGCGATCGTGGAGGCCGTGGGCGGCGAGCTGATCGGTACCGTCGACGCGGCGCGGTCGCACTCAACCGTGCACCCGGGCGCGGTCTACCTCCACATGGGTGCTCCCTACGAGGTCGAGGACCTCGATCTCGCCCAGCGGCGCGCGCTGGTGCGGCCCTTCGAGGGCGACTGGTACACCCAGCCGAAGAAGGAGTCGGAGACCTGGATCGAGCAGGTGCGCGAGCGGCGCGACTGCTGCGGGGTGGAGCTGTCATTCGGGACCGTATCGGTGACCGAGCAGGTGGTGGCGTACCAGAAGAAGCGCGTGGCGGACCACTCCGTGGTGGACCTGCTCGCGCTCGACATGCCCGAGCACGAGTTCGTGACCCAGGCGCTCTGGTACGAGCTGCCCGACGAGCTGCTGCGCGAGGAGTTCCCGCTGGAGGTGCTGCAGGGCTCGCTGCACGCCGCCGAGCACGCCCAGATCGCGGTGCTGCCGCTGATCGCGATGTGCGACCGCTGGGACATCGGCGGCCTGTCCACGGCGTTCCACCGCCAGACCGGACGCGCGACGATCTTCATCTACGACGGCCATCCGGGCGGCGTGGGCATCACGCGCGTGGGCTACGAGCGCTTCGAGGGGCTGGTCGACGACGCGCTGCGCCTGATCTCCGAGTGCCCGTGCCGGGCCGGCTGCCCGTCGTGCGTGCAGTCGCCCAAGTGCGGCAACCTCAACGAGCCGCTCAACAAGCGCGGCGCCGTCGAGCTGCTCAGCCGCATGGCAGCGCGCTGACCGTTGTCAGCGCATGCTGCGCGCGGCGGCCTCGAGCACCGAGCGGCGTGTCTTGTGCGGGGCCTCGTAGAGGCTGACGGCGGCGGCCACCACCGGCGTCTCGGTGCGAAGCCGAGCGATGATCTCGGCGGCGGTCATGCGGTTGTAGCCCGGCCAGGGCTCCTCCACGTGGATCTCCGGGCCCGCGCCCCCCTCGGCGCCCTGCTCGGCGGTCTCCGCCACGAGCACGGGCTCCTCGCTGACGTGCACGGGCTCGGCCGGCACCGGCGGCGCGCCACCGTTTCCACGGGCCGGTGGCGGCGGCTCGGGCGCCCGGAAGTACTCGGGCTCGGGTGGCACCCGCAGGTTCACGCGCTCGTCGTCGCTGCGCACCACCCCGCCCGCCACCGCCACCGAGCGCCTGGCCAGCTCCAGGGTCAGCTCTACGGGGATGCGTACGACGGCGTAGGAGAGGCGGAGGAGGCGCATTCCTCCGCGCTACCCGCAGCCCCCGTGTGCAAACGGGCGGGCCGTGAAAATTCGGTTGCAGTCGGCACGACCCACGCCGCGGGGCCGATGCGAAGAGTGCGATGCGACCTCGCCGCGCCTTCCCCGCCCTCGCCGTGGTGCTCGCCACGTCAGCAGCATTGGGGCCGCCTGCCGTGGCGGCGCCCGGCGAGGGAGGGGGAGTTGTCGCGGCGCCGCCCGCGCAGGAGACCGGCAGCGGCGGAGCCACCTACGGGCAGCCGGCGCCGAAGCGCAAGCGCCGTCGCGGGGCCCGGCCCACCTCCTCTCAGCTGTCCCCACACCGCTTCCCGATCGCCGGCAGCTTCGATTGGGGCGGGGCCGACGCGCGCTTCGGGGCCAGGCGCAAGGGCCACCGCCACCAGGGTCAGGATCTGGCCGCGGCCGCCGGCACGCCCGTGGTCGCCCCCTATCGGGGCGTCGTGACGGCGGTCCAGTACCAGGCCAGAGCCGCCGGGCACTACGTCGTGCTCCACGGCGACGACTACGACTACGTCTTCATGCACCTGCGCAGCGGCTCTATCGCCGTGCGGGAGGGCGAGCGCGTCAGCACCGGCGCGAGGATCGGCGAGGTCGGCAGCACCGGCGCCTCGTCGGGGCCGCACCTCCACTTCGAGATATGGGAAAGCCGCGGGTACGACGGCGGCCGGCCGCTCGACCCGCTGCCGCTGCTGGAGGCGTGGAGCGAGACTAGTCCAGCGTCAGGCTGAACTTGCCCTTCATCCCGTCGGTGCTCGTGGCGATCGAGCCGCGCAGCTCGTCGAACGGGCGGGCGAAGACCGGAATGACGGGATCGGGCAATCCGAACTGCGGGGCGATCTGCTTCAGCACCTGACGGGCGATGCCCTCGGCGTCGGCCCTGACGACGAGCGAGCCGCCGGCGCCTTCCACCGCGGCGGGCTTCGCCGAGGCCAGCTCGTGGGCGCGCGCGGCGTCCGTGGCCGCGACCAGGGCCCCGCCGGCCATGCCGAAGACGAACGTGCCGCCGCCGGACAGCCGCGCCTCGTAGAGGTCGCCGCTGCGGCGCACGCCCTCGATGCCAAGGCCCGATCCCACCTGCGGGAGCGCCTTGGCGACCTTGTCGACGGTCTTCGCGAAGGCAGCGGGGTCCTTCACCTCGGCGCGGATGCCGAACTGGCCTGCGATCGTCGCCGAGACCGACAGGTTGCCGGTGAGCTGGGCGATCAGGTCCTTGTCGACATCGAGGTCGAGCTGCTGCGACAGCGCGCGCTTGCCCTGCTCGTAGTCGCCGAAGCTGTTCGGGTCCACCGCCTGGAGGGCGGACTCGAAGAAAGCCACGAGCTGGCCCGGGTCGCGCAGGCCGACGCCGATCTCGCTGGGGCGCTGGACGACCTCGGCCGCCTCGTCGCCGGAGGCGAGCGGCAGGTCCTCGTCGGTCAGGTCGCCCTCGGTGCGCAGGTTGAACTCGACGTCGATCGACTCCTTCTGCACCGAGACGGTCAGGCCCAGCGTGCGCAGCGCATCGACCCACTCGATCTTGCGCGCTGCCTTGGCGCCCTCGCTCTGGCCGAGCAGGCCCTGCACGTCCACGTAGACGCGCGCGAGCGCGTCGTCGGGCAGCCCTTCGAGGCCCTTGTTGAAGTCGTCCTCGGAGAGGCTGTCGCCGCCGTCGGCGCGCTTCAGCGCGTCCTCGAGCAGCTGCTTAGAGCCGGCCAGCACGACCACGTCGTCGTTGACCGCGAAGAAGGTGTCCTCGTCCTGGTACACGGTCGCGCCTGCCACGTCGCCCTGCTGCTTCGCCCCGGTCTTGTCGATCAGCGAGTCGAGCGCCTCAGTGTCCACCACCTGGAGGGCCGCCACGAATCCCGAGTCCGCCGAGTCGGACAAAAAGGACGTGACGTCGGTGGCGCTGATCACCGCCGGGTTGCCCAGCAGCGGCTTGATGTCCTTGTCGAAGTCGACGCCCTCCTGGCCCATGGACAGCTGCGCCTTGAGCAGCGCCTTGATCGTGTCCGCTCCGGGGAACCGGTTGAGGATGGCGTCGAGCGACTTGTACTGGTCGCCTTCGAGATCGGTGTCGATCGAGACCGCGAAGGGGGTCTCGGCGGGGACATAGGAGAGAACGGCTCCCGTGCCGCTCGAGCTGTTGTCGGCGCCGCCGCAGCCGGCGATGGCGACGGCCAGCACGGCGACGCAGGCGAATAGGGCGGCGAACGAGCGGATCGGCCTCACGCGGCGCGAGTCTAGCTACTTGCCCCGGATAAACCCCTGAGTCGAAACGGCCGCGCCGGGGGTGGTGGCGCGGCCGTTTCGGGTGGTTGGTGGGTGGTCTTTCGACCGCCGCTGAGGATGTCAGGCGCTCTGGACGGC